>NZ_JTLD01000120.1 GCF_000798815.1 Alistipes sp. ZOR0009
TCAAGAATTTGCTTACAAGAGCCAACTTATCGGTTCGCAAGAGCCAAGAATTCGCTTACAAGAGCCAACATATCGGTTCACAAGAGTCAAGAATTCGCCTACAAGAGCCAACATATCGGCTCACAAGAGCCAGATATTTGCTTACAAGAGCCAACATATCGGCTTACAAGAGCCAGAAATTTGCTTACAAGAGCCAACATATCGGCTTACAAGAGCCAGATATTCGCCTACAAGAGCCAACATATAGGCTCACAAGAGCTAGATATTTGCTTACAAGAGCCAACATATCGGCTCACAAGAGCCAAGAATTTGCTT
>NZ_JTLD01000121.1:0-100531 GCF_000798815.1 Alistipes sp. ZOR0009
CCCGAGGCTCGGTTTTGCGTACCGGAATTCCAGTGGGCTTTCCCGAGGCTCGGTTTTGTGTACTGGAACTCCGGTGGGCTTTCCTGAGGCTTGGTTTTGTGTACTGGAACTCCGGTGAGCTTTCCTGAGGCTTGGTTTTTATTTTGGAAATCAGACCGATTGGTCTAATGCTTGAATAAGCTGGAGGCTTGCTCCATCTAAAAGCAAAGGCGATACGGAAGTGCTCCGCATCGCCTGGGTACGCTATTTTATGCTAGCTGGGCTACCTGATGGTTCCTACCATGTAGGCAGAAATTAGCCAGTGGTTCATTTTGTCGCCATCGGCCACCTGTGCCTTGGGTATGCTGAAGCGAATTTTATGCTTGCCAGGCTTTATGTTGGGCAGGTTGATGGTTACAGGCTCCACCACCGATCCGGGGCACCAGTTGCTGCGCGAGAGGTCGGACGAGGCGATGCGCTCCTCGATCTCCTTTTCGGCGTACTTGTTGGACACCGTGTCGATGTAGCTGGCGGTATCCCTCATCAGCCACACGCCCGATCCGGGATTAAAGCGGCGGAACGAGGCGCAGTCGTCTCGCCAAGGGGTAAAGGCCAGCACCTTCTGCCCGTCGAGGTAGATGATGTTCTCCTTTTTCACAAACTCGTCTCCTTCGTTATGGCCGCCGTGTCCGGTAACGATGTACTTCAGCATGGTGTTTTTTACATTTTTGGGGATATCTACCTCTACCTCTATGTCTCTGCGGCCAAAGATATCGGGCATTCCCTGTCCGGCATAGTAAACCGTGTTTACCAGCGGGGCTATCCACTGCTTCTGCTTCGGATCTATAGGTAGGGTGCTTTCCTTTACGGTTAGCTCCACGTCGATGTTGTAGCCTTCGGCTGTCCAGGTGTCAATCCATACGCCAATCAGCGCTTCGCCGTTAAGCAGCGGCAGGCGGTCGGTGATATCCTGCTCCCAAACAACCTGCTTCTCAAAGAAGGGGATGTATACGGGACGGCGTTTTTCGAAGCCCTCACGGCCGCTGTAGTAGCCCACGCCAAAGGGGGTCATAAAGCGCATCAGCTCCACGGTTGGCTGGTAGCCGGCAGATGGAATAGTACCAGGGAGCTTCTCCTGAGCCACAGGGTAGGCTGGCAGGGTTGCTTCTCCTTGGGCCACGGTTAGCATGTTTACCTTCGATGTAGCGGGGATCACAAACAGAGAGCCCGACTTATCCCATCGGTCGCCAGCGGACGATAGGGTTACGCGCACTTTGGCTTCGGTGTATTTTTTTGTTTTTGGGATGGCGATTTTTTTGAGCAGCACGCGGCCATCGGCAATTCGAACAACGCCTTTGACATCTGGGACCAGCCCTTTTTTGGCGTACTCGCCGCTAAAGTTCAGGTGCTCGTGGTCGAATATCTTTACCGTAGTGGTGGTAAAACGCTCTTGGGCCGATGCGCCCAAGCTAACTAGGGTAGCCAACGCTAGCCCAATCGTGATTCGAATACTCATGGTAAGAGGTTAAAATGTTTCGAATACGAAGATAGGCTATTTTGGGATAGATATGCGATGTGGATGTTGGGATGTGCGATCTGCTATATGTGACGAGGTGACGGAGGGAGCAGGAGGTGGGAAATCGAATAAGAAATGAAACATGTACCGCCGTTCGATAGAATTACCTATATGCTTAGCCTATGCCTAAAAAGAAGGAGCCTAGATAAAATCTAGGCTCCCAGTATGATGCTATCGATATAGGCTAAAAGTATTCTACTGGCTCTTCCTTGATGTCGGAAAGCAGGTTGTTGGCCAAGCGGCTAGCGCCAAGGCGGAAGTACTCGTTGTTAAGCCAGTCTTCACCTAAAACGGTTTTCATAATTCCGTAGTAGGTAAGGGCGTCGTTGGTGGTAACCACGCCGCCGGCAGGTTTAATACCCACCATGCGTTCGGTACGGTCGTAGTAATCCTTTACTGCTTGTGCCATAACGTATACGGCTTGTGGGGTTGCGCCTACGTTAATCTTTCCGGTTGATGTTTTGATGAAGTCGGCACCAGCCTCCATGGCTAGCAGCGATGCCAATCGGATAGAAGAGTAGGTTGGTAGCGCACCTGTTTCGAGGATAACCTTTAGGTGGGCATCTCCAATAGCCTCCTTTATTTGGGCAATTTCGTTGAATACGGTTTCGTAATCCTCTTCGAGGAATCGGCCAACAGACATTACAATGTCTACCTCATCGGCACCCTGCTCTACGGCCATCTGGCTTTCAGAAAGCTTAATGTCGATAAAGGTTTGCGAGTGAGGGAAGCCAGCGGTAACGGTGGCAATCTTTACGTCCTTAGCCTTAAGGTTTTTGTTCACCTCGTTGATAAGCCCTGGGTAGATGCAGATGGCGCCTACGTTAGGCATGTAAGGGAAATCCTTTTGGAAGCGGCTAACCTTTTCGGCAAGCGTTTTTCCAGTTTCTAAAGTATCTGTAGTGTTTAAGCTGGTAAGGTCGATGCAAGAGAAGCAGGTCTTCAGCGCGTCGATGCTACGTAGGTCGTCTAGCTTAGTTTTGATGAGGTCAACCTCATACTCGACCTCGGCATCATTTACGTCGAAGTCGTACTGGTCAAAAAAGTCGTCCATATTAGTTTATAAAAATACGATTTGGGGTGCAAGATAGTAATTTTTTGCTTTCCTACCGATGGATTTAGCTTAGATGCGATTCATCTTATTTTGGTTAGGAGGCTGACAGTGAAGTGTTAAAAACGCACGAGCCTCAATCTGTGGAGGATTAGGCTCGTGCGTTTGTGCTTGTGTGAAATATTTTTACTCTACAAAAATCTGTAGAAGAACGGCTAGCGAGAGCAGCATTAAAAGGAGCGCATCGGGGATGAGGGTTCGACGCGAGAAGATCATGTAGACGCTTATCACGTAGCTTAGGGGGAGGGCCATTATCACCAGCGCCTCCTTAGATACCGTTGGTATTAAGACGTACGATAGGATGCCAACCCCAATCATCGAGAAAAAAACGAGAAAAATCTTGTTGGTACGTACCTTTTGCGAGCCAGTCCAAGTAAGGATGAAGAATGAGGCGGCGGCGAGGGCTAGTAAGATGGTGCCCAAAAATCCGTAGCCGAAAAAGCTGTTCATCGACTTGGGTATCGCTGCTATGATCTTTCCTGGATCGAGCGCAAGTATCGTGTTCATCCCGTCGGTATCGAAGAGCAGATAGTAGGTAGCCAGAAAGATGAATGGCACTAGCAATCCGGCAAAGGTAGCCACCCATTCGCGCCAGCTAAAGGGGCGCATTATCAGCACCGAGAAGATGATGGTGAGCAGGTAGGCCAATGCGGGCAGATAAACCACCGCTGCCAGCGCCATGTAGAAGCCCGCCAAGAAGTAGTCTGCCTCTGCGTAATCCTTACGGTACGAGGTGAAGATGCTTTTTAGGGACAGGATGATAATGGGCATGGCGGCTAGTGCTGGAGTAAGATGCTGTAGCGAAATAAAGCTGAAACCAATCATAACGTACAGCAGCGAGGGCAAAAGGCTTCGTTGGGGTACAAAAATAAACTGGTTGTTGAGCGACTGCATCATGAACAGCACAACTAGCGTTATTAGAAAGGCAACTATGGTGGAAAGTCCCGGAAGGTGTAGCGCAAACTGGTTGATCACCAGCTCGAGCGGTGTTCCGTAGGATAGGGTGCGCTCTATGTCCTGATCGCCTAGCCCCATGAGGGTTTTTATCCATAAGGCTAAAAGCAGCAGGGCAAAAATAATCAGCACCTCCAGCGTGTCTTTTCTAAAGAATTTTACTAGCATAGCAGCACTATAAATCTTGTCCTATATCTCGTCTAAAGTACATTTTGTCGAAGGAGATGCCTTCTATTGTGGCGTATGATTTCTTTAACGCCTCCTCTTTGGTTGCTCCAAGCGAGGTTACTGTTAGCACTCGTCCGCCCGATGTTACCAGCGTGCCCTCCTTTAGGGTTGTTCCTGCATGGAATACGATGCTTTCTGCTGTTTCGGGTAGCGATATGGGGAATCCTTTTCCGTAATCTTCGGGGTAGCCTCCCGATACGCAAACAACGGTTACGGCTGCTTCCTTTTTGATTCCAAACGATTTTTCGGAAAGGGTGCCGTTGGCAACTCCCTCGAATAGATCTAGAATATCTGCATCGAGTCGGGGTAGTACAACCTCCGTTTCTGGATCGCCCATGCGAACGTTGTATTCAATAACAGAAGGTTCTCCGCCGTCATTCATTAGGCCAATAAAGACAAATCCTTTGTAGGCAATTTCGTCCTTATGGAACCCGTTAACGGTTGGCTCTACAATGCGGGTACGAACCTTTTCCATAAATTCGGCATCGGCAAAAGGAACTGGCGATACGGCTCCCATACCACCTGTGTTTAGGCCCGTGTCGCCCTCGCCAATGCGCTTGTAGTCCTTGGCTTCGGGTAGTATTTTGTATGATTTTCCGTCGGTAAGTACAAAAACGGAGCATTCGATGCCTTTTAGGAACTCTTCAATCACAACCGTATTGCCCGCTGCTCCAAACTTGCCGTCAAACATCTTGGCGAGCTCGTCTTTTGCTTCCTGCAGGTTGCTGATGATAAGCACTCCTTTCCCGGCAGCTAAGCCATCGGCCTTAAGCACGTATGGAGCCTTAAGCGTTTCCAGAAACAAGTAAGCTTGGGCTAGAGTCTCTTTGGTAAACGATCTGTAAGCAGCGGTTGGCACGCCGTGGCGAGTCATGAATGCCTTTGCAAAGTCTTTGCTTCCCTCTAGGGTGGCACCCAGCTTCGAAGGGCCAATCACCGCGATGTGCTTTGTCTCCTTATTGGTGGTAAAGTAGTCGTAAATTCCCTTTACCAGCGGATCTTCGGGGCCAACAACAATCATGTCGATACGTTCTCTTAAGCTGAACTCCTTTAGCGCCTCAAAGTCGGTTGCGCTAATGGCAACATTTTCGCCTAAAAGGGCTGTGGCTGGATTGCCAGGTGCGATAAATAGCTTGCTGAGCTTTGGACTTTGTGCGATTTTCCAGGCAAATGCATGTTCTCTTCCTCCTGAACCCAATAAAAGAACTCTCATTGTATGGTTGTTATTGTTTGTTTAATGGTGCTTTCAATCTTAGTATTCGATGCTTTTCATCTTATACCCCTTAACGTTGGCAATGTAGTCTAGCACGCGTGGCAGGGCGTAGCGTAGATTTTTTTCGGCCTTGTAGGAGTCGTGAAAAACAATTATTGCTCCGGGACGAAGAACCTTAACGACGTTGTTTACGCAGCCACGGCGCGATAGCGTACGGCTGTAGTCGCGGCTAAGTATATCCCACATTATTATTTTGTAGCGTTCGGAAAGCACGTTGGCTTGTGAAGGCTTAATTCTTCCGTATGGTGGGCGCAGCAGGGGCGACTTAATGAAGGTGTCGGCCAAGTCTACGTCTTGAATGTAATTTCCAACGCTCATGCTCCATCCCTTTTGGTGGCTGTAGGTGTGGTTGCCCACCGCATGTCCTTCGTCGAGTATCATCTGAAATGTTTCGGGGAACATCTCCACGTTTTTACCAAGGCAAAAAAAGGTAGCCTTGGCGTTGTACTTACGTAGCTGTTCCAGAACCCAAGGCGTTACGTCTGGGTTCGGGCCATCATCGAAAGTGAGGTAAACGGTATCAGTCTCATCCGGAAAACTCCAGATGAAGCTAGGAAAGAGCTTTGTTATAAATTTAGGCGGTCTGAAATACATATACTACTTGTCGTATTTGTCGATTTGTTGCTTGATCTTCATGGCTTGCTGCGTGTAGCCATGCGCTACTAGTATTTCTGCAAAACTGTCCAGATTTTGCAAAGCTAACGCTTTTTCGGCGAACACGTATCGTTTCTGAAACGAATTCAACTTTTCGATGAAGTGAAGCATCTGCAAGTTTTCTTTTGATAGGTAGTTAACTAGCAGCAGCGCATCCCTGTTTTGTTTCAAATCGAGCAGCAGCTTTACCATTACGGGTTCCTTAGAGCCTAGCGGAATGGTTTCGACAGGTATGTTTTTATTGCATTTGGCAATAAGTGCGGTTGCTTTTGCGGTGTCTCCAGCGTTGGCCAATGCAGCAGCGGTTCTAATAAACGCGGTTCGGTATGATGCAATGCACCGTACGCTCACCTCATCGAGCAGCTGCGGCTTATCCAGCTTATCAAAAGAGAAGTGGTTCATTAAAAATTTGTACGAGCGAAGGGTGGCCGCGCGGTTTACGCTGTCGGTGCTATCTGCTGCACGAATTATGAGTTCGTGGTTAAGTCCTACCCGCGAGAGGTTACGCTGTAGCAGCTTGTACGACTGCTCTGGAACTGTCTGAGCATAGCTGATGGTTCGCTCGGGGTAGTTTCGGTTGATGATATCGAGATAGATGATTTGCTCCTTGCTGAGGATTTGGTTATTTGCGAGGTAGATGTTATTCGAATCTTTTCGGGTTAACCCAGGTAGCACAATAACATCCTGAGGTAGGTATCGAACCATCTTACCCTTTTGTAGAGGCGAAGGAACACGGTTGGCCGAGTCGGACGAAAAAATTTGCAGCATGGCTATCTGCAACGGCACGGGAGGCATTAACGAATCTTTCCCTGTTGTATGCCTAAACTCATCGGGGATGGTATACAGCGATCTGCCATCCATCTTAAAGCCATCGTTGGTGTAGGTTTTGTAGGCTAGCTGTCCAGGCTGCCAGCTGGTAGGAAGGTAGTTGCTGTTAACGACCTTTACATCCTGCCTTACGCCTTCTACCATCTGAGCGTACCAAACGGGGAAGGTGTCGTTGTCGCCGTAGACAACCAGCAGCGAGTTTTTGGGAACGCTATTGAGGAAGTTTTTGGCGTAGTTTAGCGCTATGCTTCTTCCAGAGCGATCGTGGTCGTCGTAGTTTTGGGCAAGGACCAAGGCTGGTACAGCTATAAATGAGAGTGCGGCAATGTTGCGTAAACTTCTTGCCTTAATCTTTTCCAACTTTTTCGATAGGAATAGTAGCCCGTAGCCAATCCAAATGGCAAAAACGTAAAACGAGCCAACATAGGCGTAGTCTCGCTCGCGTGCCTGCAGCGGCGTTTGATTAAGGAAAAGCACAATGGCAATTCCCGTAAAGAAAAATAGCAGCAGGGTGGTTATAAATAAATTTTCGTGCCTCTTCCATTGGTAGTAAATGCCAATAAGCCCTAGCAGCAGCGGTATAAGGAAGTAGCGGTTGTTCGCCGCGTTATTTTTATAGGCATCGGGCAGCTCGTTTTGTGGCCCAAGCATTAGGTTGTCGATAGCGGGAAATCCGGTTATAAAGTTTCCGTTCAGGATATTTCCGTTACCGTAAAACTCGTTTTGTCGGCCAGAGAAATTCCACAGCAGGTAGCGAAAGTACATCCACCACATTTGGTAGCCAGCAAAAAAGGTGAGGTTTTGGGTAAACGTAGGCTTAATCTCCTTAAATGCTTTTCCATCTACCGTTTTGTAGGTTACCGAATCTTCCTGTATGTCTGCCCAGCTGCGGTAGCTGCCTATATGGTTGGGTACGTTGCTGTGCATTCTTGGGAAGATGGTACAGTGCGAGCTGTAGTACTTAACCTTCGAGGTATAGCCTTTTATCTCGTATCGGCCATCAATCTTTACGTAAATGGGCTCGTCGGCCACCACAGCCTTTACAGGCGCGGAGTAGTATGGGCCGTAAAGCAGCGGCGTTTTGCCGTACTGGTCGCGGTCGAGGTAGTATTTTAGGCTAAAAATATTGTCGGGTTGGTTTTGGTTCATTGGCGGATTCTGAATTCCGCGAATAAGCACCATGGCGTAGCTGGCAAAGCCTAGCGTAAAGAGGGCGAAGCTTACGGTAAACAGAAATGTCTTAGCATGACCTTTTGTAAACGAAAACCAAACGAGCCACCCCATTGCACCAAAGATGGCAAACACGCCAAAAAGCGTTCCGCTGTTGTAGGGTAAGCCTATCTGGTTTACAAAAAGCAGCTCTATTCTGGAAATTACCCAAAGCAGTAGGGGAACAAAAAAGTACATTACGGCACCTACACCTAGCGAGCTAACGGCAATGGCAAGCAGCTTTTTCCCTGTCGAAAGGTGGTAGCATTTTGAGATGATTAGAAAAAGGATGGCCGGAATAATGAGCAAGTTTAGCAGGTGTACACCGTACGATAGTCCGCAGAGGTAGGCTATTAAGATTAGCCAGCGGGAGTGAATGTTTCCATCTTCGAGGGTGTACCACTTAAGTACGGCCCAAAAGCAGGCTGCCGTAAAGAGGAGCGAGAAGGCGTAAACCTCCGCTTCTACAGCCGAAAACCAAAAGGTATCGGTAAAGGCAAATGTCATGGCAGCGGCAAAGGCCGATAGCTGTATTGCCAGCTGGCTCTTAACCTCGTTTTTTGCCGATATTGCGAAGAGCAAAAGAATAGACTTATACAGGAAGGTGATGGTTAGCGCGCTGGCCAACGCCGAAAAGCTGTTGACAAAAAGCGCCACGTGCTGGCTACCGGGTGCTACAGCGGCAAAAACTCGGGCTACCATAGCGTACAGCGGCGCTCCCGGTGGATGGCCAATTTGTAGGCCAGTAGCAGAGGCTATAAACTCTCCACAATCCCACAAGCTAACGGTACGCTCGAGGGTTAACAGGTAGATTCCAAAAGAAATAATGAAAGTTAGGTAGGTAAGCACCGTTCCTAACTTTAAGCTTTTTGGCATAAGTAGTTGATGTTATTGCTCCGTGCAAAGATAAACCTTATGCCATATCTGGAAACTATTTAAAAAAGCTAAGCGAAACTTTTTGCATCCGACTTAGACAAAATCAATCAGATCGCTTACTTTTACCCTACTTTTAACTTAAATACAATGCAGAAGTCGCTTTATTCACTTTCCCTACTTCTATGCTTTGCGGTGGTTGGCAAGGCGCAGCCGCTGCAGCTGCCACATCAGCCCGCAGGACTATCGGACACTACCGAGCTAAAGGTTAAGCTTCGAGGTTCGTCGTACTTCTACAACTACGAGTACTTTAAGCCATTTGCCAAAGGCTTTACGCAACCCGGCTTCTCGCTAGTTCCGACGGTGGAGGCCAACCTCGGAAATAAGCTGGTATTGGGCGGCGGCGTCCACCTAAAAAAGTATTGGGGCGATGCTCCTTTTGGCAAGGTTACGCCTGTGGTGTTTGCCCGATATGAGGCCTGCAAAAACTTCTTTGTACAGGTAGGAACCCTCGAAAATAGGGATGGCCATCTGCTCTCTACCATACTGTACAACCCGCTGCATGGGATTGACTTTCGTCAGGAGAATGGGCTGCAGCTGCGCTACTACGGCAAGCGTATGTTTGTGGATACGTGGGTTAGCTGGGAAAACTACATCCGCGAGGGCGACAACGACCAGGAGCGGCTTACCGCAGGCTTCTCCTTTTTGGGTAAGCTAACTTCCGACGAGAACCCTTGGGAGGTAAGCATCCCGGTGCAGTCGGTGTTTAAGCACATTGGCGGCCAAATTAACGACAAGGAGGATACCCTAAAAAAGGTGCGCACCTTGGCTAACCTCGGCGCGGGCCTGCAGGTTGCCTACCGTTTTGATGAAGGCAAAAGGCTGGGCGCGCTGGTGCAGGTGGTTAAGTTTAACGACAACTACAACTTTAAGCCTTTTAAGGGGAATAGCGGTAACAAGGCCATTTCGGCTACGCTGTTTATGAAGAGCAAGTCGCTGGATATGCAGCTGGGCTACCTGTACGGCAAGCGCTTCTTCACCATACTGGGCGACCCCATATACAACGATGTAACCTTCGACTATAACGTGATAGACTACACCCGCAGCCTGATATCGGCAACGGGCTCGTACTCGGCCACCCCATTTGCGGGCGTTCAGTTTCGGTTTGATGCAGGCGCCTACTACGACCCATCGTACACCGATTTAGACTACTACTATGGAGCCGGCTTTATCTTCGACCTCAACGTTTTTGGAAGGCGTTTTAGCCGATAATCATCTAGCCACAAACCCTCTTTAGCTTCGGTTGTGGGGGTTTTTGTACTAACAAAATGCTATCTTTGGCAGAATTTTACTAAAAGCTGATAAAAAATTTGCCCGATGAACTTTATTGAAGAACTGACTTGGAGGGGCATGATTCATGACATGATGCCCGGAACGGATGAGCTACTATCTAAAGAGATGGTAACCGCCTATGTGGGTATCGACCCAACTGCCGACTCGCTGCACATTGGTCACCTGGTTGGCGTGATGATGCTTCGCCACCTACAGCGTACCGGCCACAAGCCGCTTGCTCTTATTGGTGGTGCAACAGGTATGATCGGCGACCCTTCAGGAAAGTCGATTGAGCGTAACCTGCTCGATGAGCCGACTCTCCGTCACAACCAAAACTGTATCAAGGAGCAGCTTTCTAAATTCCTTGACTTCGAGAGCGACGCACCAAACCGCGCCGAGATTGTAAACAACTACGACTGGATGAAGGAATTCTCGTTCCTTGCGTTCATCCGCGATGTGGGTAAGCATATTACCGTAAACTACATGATGAGCAAAGACTCAGTGAAGAAGCGCATCACGGGCGAAGCGCGCGACGGGATGTCGTTCACCGAGTTTACCTATCAGCTTGTTCAGGGATACGACTTTTTATACCTAAACCAAAATAAGGGGTGCAAGCTCCAAATGGGCGGTTCCGATCAGTGGGGTAACATCACCACCGGTACCGAGCTAATTCGCCGCAAGACAGGTGGCGAGGCTTTTGCCCTTACCTGTCCGCTTATTACCAAGGCCGATGGCGGTAAGTTTGGAAAGACCGAGAGCGGCAACGTGTGGCTGTCGAAGGCCTACACCTCGCCCTACAAGTTCTACCAATTCTGGCTTAACGTATCGGACGAGGATGCCGAGAAGTACCTCAAGATTTTCACCTTCATCAGCCGCGAGGAGTACGAGCAGCTGGTGGCAGAGCACCGCGAGGCGCCTCACACCCGCATCCTTCAGAAGCGCCTGGCGCAGGAGGTAACCGTAATGGTACACTCCGAAGAGGACTACAACGCCGCTGTTGAGGCGTCGCAAATCCTATTCGGAAACGCAACCGCCAACACCCTTGCCAAGCTCGACGAGGAAACCTTCCTTTCCGTATTCGAAGGCGTGCCTCAGTTCGAGGTAGAGAAGAGCGTGCTTGATGCGGGCGTTAACGTTATCGAGCTGCTGGCTACCAACACCTCCGTGTTCCCATCTAAAGGCGAAGCCCGTAAGATGATTCAGGGTGGTGGCGTAAGCATCAACAAGAATAAGGTGGAGGGCGTAGAGGCAACCGCTACCTCCGACATGCTGCTTAACGGCAAGTTCCTTTTGGTGCAACGCGGAAAGAAGAACTACTTTATCATCAAGGTGCAATAACCTGCTGATGACACCGATATTGGGCAAGGCTATCCGTAAGGGTAGCCTTGCCTGCTTTTGGTAGCTGGCATCTGTGGCTGGCAGCACGCGCAGCACCTGCCCGCATTTTTGTTGGCTTCATGCCGATTTACGATTTCCCAAATGGGAAAAGGCACTCTGCTCCGCCGGGGAACGATTTCCCAGTTGGGAAAAGGCATCCAGCTCCGTTCGGGAACGATTTCCCGATTGGGAAAAGGCGTCCAGCTCCGTTCGGGAACGATTTCCCGATTGGGAAAAGGCGTCCAGCTCCGTTTGGGAACGATTTCCCGATTGGGAAAAGGCATCCAGCTTCGCTCGGGAACGATTTCCCAAATGGGAAAAGGCACGCAGCTCCGCTCGGGAACGATTTCCCAGTTGGGAACAGCCCTACAGCATCGCTAGGGCATGGTTTATGGTTTGGGAGCGGAGCAATCCCTACGCCTACCACTAAAACAGCGTCCTTTTAACCCTACGCGGCTACCTCTAAGTGGCGAGGTGAATCTTTGTAAATCCCCACATCATCAGATATTTTAGCTGCCCAGAGTCAACAACTTGCCCAAAAACATAAAAAAAGGGGGATCTTTTAGTTGGGGCAACGCTATATTTGCCCCGATGAAATTCGGAAGATCGTCATACAACGGTTCGCTATGGTTTAAGCGCTGGTCGCGCCGCGCCGATGCCTCGTTTTTGAGCATTGGCAAGGTGGTGCACATCGGTCGCCTAAAGGTAGACATTTGCCGTTTGGCGATGCTCAAGAGTGGCGTTGTTGGGGCTACCCCCATGTCGGAGGTGCCGCTTACTGCTACCTCCGATGCCGAGGAGGAGGATAAACCACGAATCCCCCTTTTGCTGGAGCAGCTGCTGTTGGCGCTACTCCCTGTACAGGTTAAAGCATCGGTTGCTGCGGCGTGCGATATCGCCGGCGGGGCTACCGCATATAATACTTATCCCACATCGAAAGGAGTAAAAAACCTTTGGATGTGGGATTTTTCGTTTTGTCAACAATTTAAAATCGAACAGATATGATGACTGCCCAAGACGTGGCTGCGCTTAAGGAGCGCATTCTTAACGGCTACCTTGTTACCTCGGAGGAGGCGCTGGAGCTGCTTAAGGTGGAGGATAAGGAGCAACTTTACCAAATGGCCGACGACATCCGTCGCCACTTTTTGAAGAACGACTTCGAGATGTGCTCCATAATTAACGCCCGTTCGGGTCGTTGCCCCGAGGACTGTAAGTGGTGCTCTCAGTCGGCACTGCACGACACCAACGTGGAGGTTTACCCGCTAATTGCCTCGCCCGTGGCGGTGGCACAGGCGCGCGATAACGCCAAGTATGGTGTGGCCAAATTCTCGCTGGTAACCAGCGGCCGAACCCTTTCGCAAACCGATGTCGATAAGTCTTGCCAGATATATAACGATATCCGTAAGGAGGTGGATATTCACCTTTGCGCCTCGATGGGCCTACTGAATAAGAAGCAGCTGCAGCAGCTGGCCGATGCGGGCGTGGAGCACTACCACTGCAACCTCGAAACCGCGCCATCGCACTTCAAGAATCTTTGTACCACGCATACCATCGAGGAGAAGAAGCAAACCATCCAGTGGGCTAAGGAAGCAGGGCTGGGCATCTGCTCTGGCGGAATTATTGGTATGGGCGAGAGCGAGGCGCAGCGCATCGAGTTTGCCTTTGCGCTTCGCGAGATTGGCGCGGAGTCTATCCCCGTAAACCTGCTAAACCCTATCGAGGGAACGCCCATGCACGGCACCGCCAAGCTATCAGACGAGGAGATCCTAACCACCTTTGCCATGTTCCGCATAATCAACCCAACGGCTAAGATTCGCTTTGCGGCTGGTAGGGCAGATATTTCGCACATGATGGAGAAGGCGCTAAAGTGCGGCATGAGCGCGGCATTGGTGGGCGATTTGCTTACCACCCTTGGCTCTAGCGTTTCGGAAGATGTAAAAATGCTTACCGATCAGGGATACGATATTGTAAAATAGATGAATTTCACATCGCAGCTAATGACAACAGAACAGCTACTCGAATACGACAAAAAGCATATCTGGCATCCCTACACCTCTATGATTAACCCGCTGCCCGTTTATCCGATGGCGCGCGCCAACGGGGTGTACCTCGAGCTGGAGGATGGCCGCCAGCTAATTGATGGCATGTCGAGCTGGTGGGCGGTGATACATGGTTACAACCATCCGCATATCAACGCGGCCATCGAGCGGCAGCTAAAGGATATGTCGCACGTCATGTTTGGTGGCATTACCCACCGTCCAGCCGTGGAGCTGGCGCAGAAGCTGGTGGATATTACGCCCGACGGATTGGAGCGCGTATTCTTTTCAGACTCCGGATCGGTGGCTGTAGAGGTGGCCATGAAGATGGCGCTTCAGTACCAAAACGCAAAGGGAAATCCACAGAAAAACCAGCTGCTAACCATCCGCTCGGGCTACCACGGCGACACGTGGCATACCATGAGCGTCTGCGATCCCGATACGGGAATGCACACCATTTGGAACGGGCGCTTACCCATCCACTTTTTTGTTGATGCTCCCCAGGTGAAGTTTGGCCAGGAGTGGAATCCTTCCGATATAAAGCCCATGCGCGAGGCGCTGGAGGCGCATCACCAAACGATTGGCGCCATAATTCTAGAGCCCGTTGTACAGGGAGCCGGAGGAATGCGCTTCTACTCTCCGCAGTACCTAAAGGAGGTGAAACTTCTGTGCGAGGAGTTTGGGGTGCTGCTCATCGCCGACGAGATAGCCACTGGCTTTGGTCGTAGCGGAAAGATGTTTGCCTGCGAGTGGGCGGGCATTACGCCCGATATCATGTGCCTAGGTAAGGCCATCACTGGCGGATATATGAGCTTTGCCGCAACGCTAGCCACCGCCGAAGTGGCCGAAACCATATCGAAGGGGAACCCCAGCTGCTTTATGCACGGACCAACCTTTATGGCCAATCCGCTGGCTTGTGCTGCCGCCAACGCTTCGCTGGAGCTGCTAATGCAAAGCTCTCCTATCGGCAAGGTAAAGCAGATAGAGGCGCAGCTGGAGCGCGAGCTTGCCGTTGCGCGAACATTCGGTGGTGTTGCCGATGTGCGGGTGCTCGGAGCAATTGGTGTTATAGAGATGAGGCAGCCGGTGGATATGGCAACCATTCAGCGCGAGTTTGTGGAGGCGGGTATCTGGGTTCGTCCATTTGGTAAGCTGGTTTACGTTATGCCGCCATTTATCATTACCCCAAGCGAGCTAAGCAGGCTAACTGCCGCGCTGATCGAGGTGGTTGGCCGCATAAAGAACTAAATATTTTTTTTGAATGTCGGATTACAACAGCATACTTAGCCAGCTCGAGGAGTCGGGAAACCTACGAAGGTTGCGCAATACGCGCAGCGAGGGGAAGTACATCTACCACGATGGACGAAAGTACCTGAACCTATCGTCTAACGACTACCTTGGAGTGGCCTGCAACGCTAGCCTGCAAAAGAATTTCTTAGCCACGCTAGCCGATGAGACGGAGTTTCTTTTTGGCTCAACCTCGTCGCGGCTGCTTACGGGTAATGCGCCTTCGTATACCAGCCTCGAGCAGCATCTTGCCGCCATGTTTGGCCGGGAGGCTGCGCTGGTTTTCAATAGCGGCTATCATGCCAACATTGGGATACTTTCTGCGCTAACCAGCAAGCATGATCTGATACTGGCTGATAAGTATGTTCATGCTAGCATCATCGACGGCCTACGCCTTTGTGATGCAAGGTGGGAGCGCTACCGTCATAACGATTTGGAGCATCTCGAAAAGCTTATTCTTAAGAATAGGGATCAGTACAAGCGCATCTTTATAGTTACCGAATCGGTATTTAGCATGGATGGCGATGTGGCCGATCTGGTAGCATTGTGTGATTTGAAGGAGAAGTATGGCGCTACCCTTTACGTGGATGAGGCGCATGCCATAGGCGCAATGGGTGCGGTAGGTTTAGGTCTTTGCGAGGTTACGCAAACCACGCATCGCATCGACCTTATTGTAGGAACTTTCGGAAAGGCAATCGCCTCTCAGGGGGCTTATGTGGTGGCTAGTCGCGAGGTGGTAGACTATCTTATCAACACGCAACGCTCGCTCATATTCACTACCGCTCAGCCAAGCATTAATGTAAGGTGGACCGATTACGTTATGCGCCACATTGCATCAATGAAGGAGGATAGGGTAATGCTTGCTAAGCTAAGCAGTATGCTGCGGGGAGAATTGGAAAGGGATGGTTTAGAGACGAGAGGCTGCTCGCACATTGTGCCAGTTGTGGTGGGCGAAAATCATGCAGCCATATCGCTTGCGGAAAGGTTGCAGGAGAACGGCTTTTGGGCGTTACCCATTCGCTATCCAACCGTTCCTAAAGGCGAGGCTCGCATTCGTATCTCGTTAAATCCGCAAATAACCGAAGTAGAAGTACATCAAATTGTAAAAATAGCAGCCCAATGGAAGCAAAATGGCTAAAGCGTGAAGGAGCATCAGAGCTCATCGTCTTCTTTTGTGGATGGGGCTTCGACGAGCATTGCGTGGCAAGGCTCGATGCCAACGGCTACGATGTGGTGGTTCTGTACGACTATCGAGATGGCACTTTTCCTTTAGAAAAGCATTTAGGCTACGAGCGGATAACGGTTGTGGCGTGGTCGTTTGGTGTGTGGGTGGCTGGAAAGGCAATCGAAGATGGACTTATTCTTCCGCACCAAGCTTTTGCCATTAACGGAACCCTTAAACCCGTTGATGATTCGGAAGGAATTTCCCCCAAAATATTTGATAGTACGCTGGCTGGTCTTTCCGAGGCTGCTATCAGCAAGTTTAACATGCGAATTTGCGGTGGTGCGCGCCAAATGGCCGATTTTAAAGATCTAATGCCCACCCGAGACTTTAATGGACAATACGAGGAGCTGGCGCTTTTGGGCAAAAGGTTTGCCGAAGGGTGTCTGCTTAATAAAGATAGCTGGTCAAAGGCTCTTATCTCCACCAGCGATTTGATCTTCCCATACCAAAATATGAAAAATCACTGGGGAGATAGAGCTACGACTATCGACGGGGCGCACCTTTGCTTTGGAAAGGTTACCTCGTGGAATAATCTTATTAAACTAATTACGGGGCTTGAGCATGAATAAGGATGCCGTGAGAGAAGGATTTGCAGGGTGCTTTAACACCTACAGCACGGAGGCGGTGGCACAGCAGCAGATAGCCGTTAAGCTTGCCGAGCTGATGGAGCAACATGTGAAAGATGACCCTAAAGTTGCCGTTGAGGTTGGTTGTGGTTCTGGATTTTTGTCCGAGCAGCTGCTGCGTAGGTATTCCTCCTCCGAGTGGATTCATAATGACATAACCCCTTCGTCGGAAGCTTTTGTAAATCTAATATCCGAACGATATGCTGCCACCAACACCCGTTTCGTGGTTCAGGATGCCGAAAAGATGGAACTACCCGAAAGTATAAACCTTTTTGCTTCCTCTTCTGCTGTGCAGTGGTTTAACGATTTGGATGGGTACTTTGCCCGGCTCGCCAAATCGATGGTAGAGGGCGGGATTGTTGCAATTAGCACCTTTGGTCCAAAGAACTTAACTCAGATAAGAGATCTCACCGGGAATGGTCTCGACTATATTACGCTTGAGCGGCTGAGGGAGATTGCTACTAAATATTTTGATATATGTGAGATGGAGCAGGAGGAAATCAACATTCACTTTGTTCAGCCAGTTGATGTATTGCGCCATATAAAGCTCACGGGTGTAAACGGAGCCTTCCGCCAATGCTGGACAAAAGGGAAGCTTACTGCATTTAATCAGGGCTATGAGGCGTTTCGAACTGAAGCGGGATACCCGTTAACTTACCATCCAATTTACTTAGTAGGAAAAAGACTATAACCTTGCGATGCAGGTTGCATCCAACCAATATAAAACAGTTACTATCGGATGAAAACTTACTTTATAACAGGCATAGATACGGATGCTGGGAAAAGCGTTGCCACGGGGATGTTGGCAAAATATCTGCTATCTAAAGGTGTAAGCGTGATAACCCAAAAGTTAATTCAAACCGGATGTGTTGGGGTGTCGGAGGATATAATTACCCACCGTAAGCTTATGGGAATCGAACTTCAACATGTCGATGTCGACTTTACAACCTGCCCGCAGGTCTTTACCTATCCCTGCTCTCCACATCTTGCTGCCGAAATTGATAGTAGGGAGATAGATTTTGATGCCATAAAAGCATCAACCAAAAAGTTGGAATCGATGTATGAAAAGGTATTGCTGGAGGGTGCTGGCGGATTGATGGTGCCAATTACTCGCAGCTACTATACTATCGACTACATTGCCGACAATCAGCTGCCCGTAATTTTGGTAACCTCTTCCAAACTGGGAAGTATTAACCATACCTTACTAAGTTTAGAGGCTTTGTTTGCCCGTAATATCGAGGTGGCAGGTATTATCTACAATAAGTATCCAGCAGGAAGCCCTCAAATAACAGCAGACTCCATTCGTGTCGTTGAAGATTTTATTAGTCAGAGGGGGAAACTTATCCCTATGGCGGCAATGGGAGAGGTGATTGGTAACGAGGTGATCGATTTTGATGTGTTAAAGATGATTTAGTTCGTTGCTATACGTAAAATATAAGCCCGATGTTCTTTTAAAAACATCGGGCTTTTTATGCTATTCTGCTACTTTCCCATTTGGCTTTCGAGCCGTTGCCTATCGGCAATTAGGTTGTCTATAATGGAGGAGTACCTTAAGGCTCTGCTATCTCCTGCTTCGGTATACGAGGTGATTATCCACTTTTTGGCAGTTTCGTAGTTGCCCAGTACTTCGCTGGTAAGTGCTAGGTTGTAGGCTGCGGCGGCCTTTAGCTTCGGTTCGCGAGCGTTGTCGTACTCCTGCTTCCAAAGCTTCTGCGCGCTTTCCCAATCTCCCGTAAGGGCAAATCGTTCGGCCTTCTGCGATAGCGGCGTTTTTCCTTTAAACATCAGCCTATTTTCCCAGTATCTATGAGGAATTAGCTGCGCCGAAAAGTTGGCGCCTAAGTCGCGGCTTACGTACAGCATGGCATCGTTCTTTTTAATGAGCTTTGTGGCAGCCTCAAGGTAGGTGCGGGCGCTTTGCTTCCATTCCTTTCTAAATCGGTACGAGTCTTCGTAGGTTATGCTGTGCGAAAGATTGTTGTAGAGGCGAAATCCAGCTTCTGCCGAGGCGGTACCTCGTGCCGAAAAAAGAGGTTCGGGAGTGTTGTTGACAACCGCTTTATCCGCTGTTTTTGCCGATTTGGTAATATGCTCTAGGGTGTAGTCCGAGTCGAAGTATTCCAGAACAAGTACCGCATCAGCGCTGGTGCGCTTACATATATCGCCTATGATATTCCATGGTAGCATGGGGCCAAACTGAGTGCTGCTTGGGCTACCGCTCATCAGCTCTTTTTCATAAACGGCTACCGAAAAACGATCGCTTTGTCCAAGTTCCTGCGATAGTCCTTTAATGCATTCGCGCGAAAGCCTGCTATCGTTACCGGGTAGCTCTCCTGTCAAAACCCCTTCTAGCACCGATCGTTCTCTTCCTATCGAACGGTTTACAATGGCAATGCGTTTTACCTCGCTGCCTACGGTTACGTTGGCTGGGCGAGCCGTTAGCACGCGCATATCGCGGGTGCTGCTACAGCTATATAGCACGCCCGAAAATACAACAGCCCAAAGTAGTAATCTCATATTCCCTCAAATTTGGTCGCAAATATACTTAACCAAGAGAGATATTGCACATATGGGGGAAAAAGGGAAGGATGGTTGATCGGTGTTGCTCGCGGGTTGGGATAGATAAAAAATAGAAAGGACGCTTTTCACAAGCATCCTTTCTTAGCAGCTGAATAAGCATAGCACCCAGTTAGTGAATTATCCTATGCTAATTACTATAACATGCTAGTGCGATTTTGGTTGAATTTTTTTCTAACTTTTTTCAAAAAAATCAAAAAAAAATTATTTAAGCCTTCTCGTGCTATTTGCTGCTGTGTTTGCTCCGTTAAAATAATGAGAAATCTAGTGCTCGCTACTTTTTTCGGTAGGCCCAATAGTAGAGTATCCTAAACGAAAGTAAGTCGCGCTGGGGCATGCCTCTTAGCCTGCTTAAGTTGTCGAAGTAGCCGATAGGTTTGGCACTTCGATTTTCGTCGAAGTTTTTACGGTACATCAGCGAAAGCTGGCTGCCAGGGGCAAAGTTCCACAGAGCGCTCATTTCGACGGTGGCTGCGGTGTAGCTGATATCTCGGTTGGGCAAAAAGGTAATTTCATCTACCCAGCCATCGTCTTTAAGATGGTAAAACTGCTTGTAGTGTACGGTTGTCCAGTTGTAGCGTGCACGTAGATTAGTAAAGGCGTTTTTGGAGATGATGTAGCGCATCTCTGCCGATTGTTCGTAGTTATTTATGTCGCGCCTTCCGAATACAGGAACGCCAGTAGCGGCATCGTTCTCGGCGTAACCGATGGCATTTTGGTTGAATGTTCCAAAGAAACCCACAGTAGCGGACAGGCGGTTGCTGAAGCGCAGCGTCGGGTTTAGCTGGAGGTAGAAGGCGCTTTTGTCGTATTTGTCAGCCATCCAATATCCCACTAAACCGCGACTGATGGCCAACGGTTGGCGCAGATCGGTATTGAAAGAGTAGCCTAACCACATGGCACGGGGCTCAGCATACTTGTAGCCGAACTGGCGTGGCTCGAAGTAGTCGTACTTGGTTATTGGGGTGATTGAGGTTTCCAATTCGTGGTGAAACTCGTTGTGGTAGGTTACGGCTCCTTGTATGCTGAACTCGAATCGTGAGTAGCGGGTGGGCTGGTAAAGCATTTCGTGTGTGGCGTTCAACGACAGCTTGCGGTACTTGGTGTTTGTGCCCTTATCGTACGATATGTACTCTACTTTTCCGAAAGTGATGATACGGTTGTTTTGCTCGATATAGCCCATGTAGGAGGGATTGTAGGTGTCGGAGTAAAGGGTGTTAGAAAGTTCGACGCGCACGTTACCTGAGGTTTTGAGGGCGCTTATCGTGTAGGCCATTCCACTGGTGGTCGTTTCTTGTGCCTCGTTATGAAGGGCATACTGTAGGGCTCCTTTTACGGCGTAAGACTGGTGCTTATTGGCTAGGTAGAAATCTACCGCTGAGTTGTTGAACATGAATTGCTGGCCTGGTATTCCCAAGTTGGCATTGATGACTGATAGGTATGAGCTATTTTTTATAGGGATATCGACTACGCTTACGTTGTAGTTGGATAACGGCTGTACGTTTACTTGGCGGGTTTCTCCAGTTTGCCTGTTCGTAATCGTGGCGTAGGTGTTGCCGGTGATGGCGTTGAGGAATCCGATGCCGAGACCCTCCTTGGTGCGCCCCGATATTTTGGTGGCGTTAATCATGGAGGTCGCGTTGGGCATTTCTGAGACGTATTCGTTGGGGTTAAGATTGTCGTAAGCTCGGCTGTTATTTACAGGGGAGCTGCCTATGCGGCGGGAGTAGAAGATCCCTCCACGCGCAAATAGCTCAGAGCCTTCGGTAAAGAACTGACGATTCTCATCAAGACGTTGCTCTACGGTGGTTAGGTTTAGTTGGATGTCGTCGGAGCGTACTTGGCTAAAATCGGGAATGGTAATCATGTCGAGCGTAAAGGCGTCGGAAATACCGTAGCGTAAGTCGAGCCCCCCTTTAAAACGGTTGTTGGTCCCCTGCTGACTGCGCTCGGTGGTATTGGAAAGGTAGGGTGTCAGCGATAGACGAAAGGGCATTTCGAGTTGGTTGAATCCTTCGAGGTTAGCCTCTTGGTTGTTTATTCCTTGAATGTTAATATCAACAGGATTGAAAGTGTCCCACTCGTTATTTCGTTTTATGAGGCGCCACTGGTTAAATCCCCATACGCTATTTTTTGACGAGAAGCGTAGTTGGGTTAGAGGAATTTCCATTTCTACGCTCCAGCCTCTATCGTCAATCTTGACGGCACTGTACCAAACCGCGTTCCATCCCAAATCGTAGGTGGTTCCAGTAACCTTTTGATCGGACTGCACGCCAGCTGCCGAAACCATGAAGTAGAAAGAGGTAATGCCGTCGTTGTAGGGGCTAAATCCAACCGAAAAAATATCGCATTGGGGCGTATCGTATGAGTCGCGCGCACCAAGTTGTGTGGCAATTTTGCTGGCGGCGGTATCCTCCATCCTGCCGTATATGTAAATTGACGACTTGTCGTAAAGGAGTCGCACCTCTGTTTTGAGTTGGGCAGGTGACAGGCGGTTGGGGATGTGCTGGATGTAGGAGGTGAGCGGTTGTGCCTTTTGCCACACCGCCTCGCTAAGATCTCCATCGACTTTGGGCTTTTCAGTGGTAAAGGTGATGGATGCGTTGCGGCGCATCTGCTGCGAGTATCCGATTTGGGCGAGCAGCATTAGTAGTGTTACGGTACTAATTGTCCTGATAGGTAGGCGGTTCATTTTCGATTTGTTTAGTTGTAGCTCAAATCTATTTCGGCTTTTTTAAATATTTTTGATGCTTATTTACAGGCCTACTGCAGCAAAGTAGACATCCCTTACCTCCATACGAAAGGTTTATAGATAGATACAGCCGCTGTTAATCCCTCTAATCTTTGTTTTTGTATAAAAAAAGGTGGCGCGGTGGTTGTAGGCTACTCTTTAACATACGGTTGTTATAACTTTATCAACGAACAATTTGATGGAAGAGATGAGCATTTACGACATTACGGAAAGCAATCGAATTAACGCCCTGCTGAACAAGCGCTGGCTCCGCCATTTGCTGTACTGGGGGATAACCGTGATGTTTTTTACTTTTTTCTGGGGGTCTGATAAAAACGACTACCAAACGGTTTTACTCAATGAGCTGATGCTGCTTCCTCCTAAGCTGCTGGCCGTTTATACGGTGCTGATGTTGCTTGTTCCGAGGTTGTTGTTTAAAAAAAAGTTGCTGCTATTTACTCTTGCTACCTTTCTGGTGATGATGCTGTGCGGAACGCTGCTGCTTATTCTACAAGATTTTGTGCACTCCCAGGTGCTGTCTATATTTATAGCCAAGCCGACAACCATCAATCGCTTCGAGGCTCTATCAGCCATGGTAGATATTAACACGGTGCTCATAATTCCGTTGGTGATAAAGATAGTGGAGCATGGCTACCGTAATATGCAGCGCAGCGAATTGCTCGAGCGCGAGAAGTTGGAGACTGAACTACAATTCCTAAAAACACAAATTCATCCTCACTTCTTTTTCAATACGCTCAACAACCTTTACTCGTTGGTTTTAAAGAAATCGGACAGGGCTCCAGAGGTGGTGCTAATGCTTAGTGCGCTGATGCGCTATGTGTTGTACGAATCAAACGTAGCGCGGGTATCGGTGGATAAGGAATTGAATCACATAAGCAACTACATCAACCTTGAAAAGTTGCGCTTGCCTGCCGACTCAGAAATTCGTTTTACCGTGCATGGCAATGTGGCGGCAATGACTATCGAGCCAATGCTACTTATCCCAATTATTGAAAATTGCTTTAAGCACGCTTCTGCTCCTGTTGGCGACAGCATCTGGATTCTGATCGACATTAAGGTGGAAGAGGGGCTCCTGATTATGAATACCGAAAATAGCATTGATACGGCCAGCCAAGGAGCAGATAAGGGGCCTCATGGTGTGGGTATGAAAAATGTGAAGCGGAGGCTCGAATTGTTGTACCCCAACCGTTACGACCTTAAGGCAATTACCGATGGATTTTCGTATCTATGTAAACTAAAAATAGAACTAAGCTAGTATGGGCAAAAAAATCAGCTGCTTAATTGTAGACGATGAGCCGCTTGCTGCCGACATCATCGAGGAGTACCTTTCGCGTATGGATGGGTACGAGCTGGTTGCCAAGTGCAACTCTGCGATTCAGGCTTTCAGTATCCTTTCTCAAAACAAGATAGATCTGCTGTTTTTGGATATTCAGATGCCAAAGCTTACAGGAATCGAGTTTCTAAAATCGCTTCATAATAAGCCGAAGGTTATTTTTACAACCGCCTACAGCGAGTATGCCCTCGAAGGCTATGATTTGGATGTGGTGGATTACTTGTTAAAGCCAATTCCTTTCGAACGGTTTCTTCGCGCTATAGACAAGGCTTCGCGTCTTATTTCGTCGAGCACTGTGCTTGCTTCTCAGGCTGGAAACTCGCATGCAGCATCGGAACCGTACATATATGTGCGGGAGGATAAGATTACCCAAAAAATTTTCCTGTCCGAAATTTTATATATCGAAAGCCAGGGTAACTATGTGAAAATTGTTTGCACTAATCGTGAGATTACTTCTTACTCCTCAATTTCCTTAATAGAGGAAAAGTTGCCAGAAAACTTGTTTTTGAGGGTTCATCGGAGTTTTATTGTATCTACCGATAAGATTACGGCTTTCTCAGGTACAACCATTATGATTGGAAAGATTCAGATACCTATTGGGCGTAGCTACAAAACGTTGGTTGAGCAAATCCTGAATCAGGAATAGAGGATAATTAGTTAAAAGCCAAACTATTTTTGTTTGGCTTTTGATGTATTTAGATGTATTTAGATAGCTGCTTACTAGATTATATTTTCGTCGAAACCACGTCGCTCCATCTTTCCCCACTCTCGCTTGCCTCTAAAGAAATAGTCGAAGTTGCCTTTTACCATCCAGTAAAAGTTAAGAGGATGGTAAAAGAAGGGTTCTACCATGGCCATTAGCATCAGCTTCACCAAATCTATTTTGCGGTTGTAGTGGTGATAGGTTATCTCTTCGGAAAGGATAGATAGTAGTGTAATCATCAAGAAGAAGGAGTAGACTACTATAAAGAGGAAAATGTAAAATGGTATATTTAGTAGCCCCATTGAGAGGGTAATAAGCACGTAAGCAATACCCAAAAACTCGATAGGAATAAGTATCCACTCCATAAATACGGTGTATGGAAAACTTACTAGTCCAATAAATCCAAATTTAGGATTAAGCATCATTTTTCGGTGAGCGAAGATTGATTCGATAAAGCCGCGGCTCCATCTGTTTCGTTGACGAGAGAGCACGTTGGCGTCTGATGGAGCTTCTGTCCAGCAAAGAGGGTCTGGTATAAAGTCGACAACATATTTTTTCTTGGCGACTTCTCGCATATAGCGATGAATTCTTACCACCAGCTCCATGTCCTCGCCAACTATTCCATGACGGTAACCTCCAGCCTTAACTACAATATCTTTGTCGAACATACCTAGTGCTCCTGAAATGATTAGTAGTCCACGGAGGTAAGCCCATCCCATTCGAGAAAGGGTAAATACCCTGAAATATTCGAGAACTTGGAAGCGTTCGAGCCAGCCATCAGGTAGGTTAACCTGTACTACTTTGCCATCTTTTACCTCGCACGAGTTGACAATACGAATAACACCTCCAACAGCCACCACTTGCTTGTCTTTTTCTTCCAAAAATGGTCTTACAAGTTTTAGTAGCCCGTCGTTTTCTATAATGCAGTCTACATCGATGCATAGCAGCAACTTTTTTGTAGAAAGGTTGATTCCTGCATTGAGTGCATCTGCTTTGCCTCCATTTTCCTTATCGATAATTACTAAATGACTGTATGCTAAGTTTCGTGATTTGTATACGGCTCTGACTGGTGCTGTCTCGAGCGTTGCTGTTGGAACATACTTTACAGGGGCAAGGTTAAAGGCTTCGATGAGTTTGTTCAACGAATCGTCTTTACTACCATCGTTTACAATAATTATTTCGAAATCGGAGTAGCTTATCGAGAGAATAGAACGAACGTTCTCGACAATTGTTTTCCCTTCGTTATAGGCTGGGGCAACGATGGTGATTCCGGGTAGATATTTAGAGGATATGAGGTCGTTTACTGGTTTGTATCGACCCTTTATTTGGTGCTTACGCAGCGCAATAACAGAGACAATGGCAAGCGTTAGGTATGATATAACTACTCCCACCAAAATTATTAGAAATAGAATCTCGATAATGTGGTTTATACTCTCAAAAGTGATGTTCATTTGGATACCCCTTTCGTATTGTCGTTCATTAGAGTCTTAATTTCTTGTTTTTGAGGCTCATCAAACATTCCAATGATGACTTCTTGTTTGGTTATGACGGTTTGCATCATTTGCAGAATGAGCATCTTCATCTCTCTTTCTTTTTCATTGATCATCATATTTCGAGCCCAAAGCAGAGAATCTTCTGAAAAATAGGGTTGTATGGAGTAGAGTAGCTCTACTTTATTTTCCGATGGTGCATTTTCTATTGCTTCTACAATATGCTTTTCGTAGTCTACGTAGTCTAAGTTCATGAGGGTGTTCATGGCTGCTCTTGCTACCTTTATGTTTGGGTGTAGCAGCATCTTTTTTACAAGAGGGATGTGCTCTTCTTCGTAGTATTCGTGGATAAGATTTAGGCCTAAAATAATGACGCCTTCATTTTTGGATTTCAGAAGAAACCCGTAGTCTTTTATAGCTTTGTTTTGTAGGCGTATCGCCGTAATAATCTTTATCGCATCAAAACCGACAAGAAACTCCTTAGATTCAGAAAGATATTCGAGTACGTAGTCTATTTGATTTAAGCGGATAAGTCCCAGAATCGTTTCAAATTTAACGTACTTATTGCTGCTTTCCTGTAGTTTTTGTTTTAGATGGTCGGTAGAGTCTATGTCGTTAAAGGAGGATAGGGTTTTTATTGCCCATATTTTTCGGCTTGTTCTAATCGCATGCAGTTTTTTGCGAACAAAAGTGTTTAGGTTTAGCTCGAAAAAAAGGTCGTGAGTACGCTGTTTAAGTTCTCCTTTAAAGTTTAAGTTGAACATGTTAAGCGTATCTATAAAACTACGAATAATGAAATCGTTCGAAAGATAGTGCTTCATCTTGCTAAGCGCAAGATATTTGGTTTGCTTATCGCCGTAGATATAGTCGAGTATATTGCTGTAGTAGTTTTCGTAGTGTATCTTTTTTATAATTTGGTGCCCAATGCCCTTTGTCCTTGCCATTAGGGTTATTAGGAAAAATATTAACCCAGCAAGCATGCTGACAAAAATTGAATAGAAGAGCACCTTACTAATTGGTGGGAATTCAAAATTATCTCTCAAAAAGAAGTATATCCCACCAACGGATAGATGGAAATGGATGGTTGTCGTTACTATAAATGCAAATAAAATTAAAATCGAAACAATGTAGATGGCAATTAGTGAGTAGTTTGAAATGATATACTTATTTTTCTTATTGTTGGCTACAATGATGATTACCGCAAATACAATTAGTAATACGGTGAATGTTTTGTAAAATATTTCTACAATAGGTATTAGAAAAGCCGCTTTGAAACCTATTGTGCGAATAAATAGATAAAAGAGAATTATCCCCAGAATTGCAGCCAATCCTGAAATAAAAACATCGCGATGTTTCTTTAAAAAATCTCTCTTATGTAAGGCTGTCATTCTCTTATTTTTTTATTCTGTTTGTAAAAAGTAGAGAGTCTGGCATGAGTTTATTGTTTGAGCAGGTGTAGGCACACATCTTTTTAAACGAGCTTAAATAGTTGGCAAGCTTCGTCTGCTGCTTCGTGTTGTTTGATTCTGCAAGATCCATAGTTGGGGTTATTTCGTACAATCGGTTCATAGAGATAAGATATAACCCACTTAGGTAGGTTGTTTGTTCATTTTTATTCTCCATTAATGGAACATTGTGGATATTTCTAAAATTTCGGACGGTATCTAGTCCCATTCCAATCCAGTGGACATACTTTGGTGTAGATATGGAGGCCCTTTCTTTTAGGAATGCTAGTAAACTCGGTGTTACATCAAACTGTGTTGAAACAGATTTGAAGTTAGCACTTCGTTTTAGCATAGGTGAGTATATAACTAATGGTACTCTGAATCTTTCGAGTTGAGTTGATATTGGAATTTCAGGCATACTGTGATCGCCTGTAATTACAAATATTGTGTTGTTATAGCTAGGCAGCTTGCTAAACTCTACAAAAAAATTGCGGAGCGCATCGTCGAAATAGAGGACTGAAGCAAGTTGGCTTTGGTAGGGTAGAATTTTTTCTTTTAAATCATCGCTTAGCTTTCTTTGTTCCACTATCTTTTGAAATCTCTGGTTATAATACTTTTGATTAGGAACTCTAAAAGGATCATGCATGGCAAGTGTAAGGGCAATGCTTATAAATGGTTTGTTTGCATTGCTATTTATTTCAACTATTTTTTGGAGGATATCCTTATCTCCGTAGCCCCAACTATATCCTTGGTCGTTTGGTGGAAGCTTACTTTTGTTGGGCCAGCTGCTTTTTAGGTCTACTATTTTTTCAACGCCCTGTCTTTTTAAGAAGAAGGCCATATCGTCAAAATTGGCATCACCACCATATACAAAATTCGAGGAATACCCATTGGCATTTAGTATACTTAAAAGTGTGTTGTGATTAGGCATACGATCGGTTAGAGACGCAAATCCCCTGATTGGAAGAGGTAGCGAACCTAGCATAGATGGTAAAACCGCAAAAGTACGCCCCGCGGTACTTAAAAAATGTTCAAAATAAAGGCTTTGGTTAGATAAAGAATCTAAGAAGGGGGTAAAACTTCCTAAACGCGCATTCTTCCCGCTGTAGGCTTTCCCGAGACTTTCAACTAAGATTATAACTAAGTTTGGTTTTACTTTGGCTGTATCGAAAAAAGGGGCAAGAACGTTACGTGTTTCGTCGAGATGAAGAAGAGGGTATTTTTTGTCAATAGTTTTAACTTCGCCTTTTAGGTAAGCTTCGTCTTCTTTTAGCCCTTCCGTTTGGGCGATATTCATTTGCTCGCTTTCTTTAATGTAATCCATTGTGCGCTGGGTAAAAAAGCCCAACTTATTGGAGGCTATAAACGTATTAAATCTATTGCCATTTGGTGCAGATTGTGCAGTCGAGTAGTTTGTTGTAATGATGGCTACTGCAAGTAAAGGGTAGAATAAAAAATATATACCTCTTACGAATTTTACTTTTCCGATATAGTGCCAAAGAGCAACAAATAGAATAGGGAAAACAATGAATGGTATAATATTTATAATATTCATAGAGTTAGAAGAACGAAGAATCTCGCTTAGTTCTTCCGTGTTATAGCTGAATATATCAGAGCCTAATAGCACTTTGGTGGTGGCAAAATATAGTTGAAGAGCAAGATTAGCAATTATTGCAATTATGCCTGCTGTGAGGAAAAAAAGTTCAGCAATTTTTTTTCGAAGGAGGCATAATGTATAGTAAGGAATAAGTAGTATTCCCGCAATCTTTAGTACGAGGTAAGTGTCGTGGAAAAAGCCTTGAAGATTTGCCCTTAGCGCATCATCATTAAGCGAAAAGGATGTGGTTAAGACAAATATTTCGAAAAGGCGCAGCAGCAGGAATATGGACAACAACGATAATGTGTTGTTTAGATAGCTGTACGATGCATCTATCAATCGGTCTACGTTCGAAACTTTTTTTATTGTCATTGCTGTTTAAAATGATTTTGCAATGGTAACATCTAGGGTATACTGGTTGCGATAGGAATTTTTGATTATCTCATTTCTATCGAATCCCACCTTGCTACTAATCACCCAAAGCTGTCCTAGCCTTTGGCTATAGACAATTTTTGCTCCCCACGATTTTAGTCGTGCGAGGTACGAATAGTCAATATTTTGGTGATCGAAATCAGGAGCTGTTCCAAAATTTACTTCAACACCAATGTAGGTTTCTGGGTCGGAAAAATATCTGCGTGAAGCTAACTTGAAGGAATAGGAAACATCTCCATTGCGAAATCGAAATTGAGGTCGAATAGAGAACCAGTAGCTTTTGTAGTATTTGCCAACAGTACCTGTGTAAAGAAGTACGTCGGAAGAAGAGAATTTCATATATCTAAAACCAAGAGATGCTTCGAAGGAATGAGGAAGGTTGTGGTAGTATTCGAGTCCACATCGAAAATCAGGGAATATGCTGGATCCTGAAAATCCAATATTGGCATAGGTGTATCCTCCTTTCCAAAAGGATAAGTAGGAGTCTGCTTCAGCTTGAAAGCCATTAGAGTTAAATCTGTTTGCATAGTTTACTCTTCCAATTACAGTTCCTATACGAGTTTTTCTGCTGTACTGTAAATAAGAGAAGTACCATGGATTTGTGCTATCGCTAAAAAAATCGTAAGTAAAGTTTGCCGATATTGTGTTCTGGGTGTTGGAATTTTTTATTTGAGCGTATACTAGCCTTGCTTCTAGTGAGGCTGGATCTTTATTCAAAACCTTTTCTATGGTTGCAGAGGCTTCTTTTCTTTTCCCTAAATTGTTTAGCATCTTCGCTTTTTTTATCAGAAGATCTAATTCGTTCGGATTTTTGCTGATGCTTTTATCGAGGATCGTAATTGCTGCACTATAATCTCCAGACCAATACTCTACGTTGTATTGGGCATTCGTCAGCTCTAGGCTATTTGGGCGAGTTTGTTCTAATTTCTGAAATTCGTTTCGGGCGTCGTCGTATCGTCCACTCCAAGAGTAGATGAGACCTAGGTAAAAACGTACATCACCGTCGTCTGTTTTAGCCAGAATTTCTTTGCAAAGTTTTTCTGCTTGATCGTATTTTTTTTCTTTAGCAAGTTGCTTTACCTGCTCGTATGACGATTCGGTGCTTTGAGAAAAGCAATCTAAGACTAATAATGTAAATACTATGATTGTTGCTATTTTATTCATTGCTGCCGTTTTTTAAGATTTCATATTCCTTTATTTTGGAAATAAGCTCATTGGTATCTAAAGGCTTTACAACGTAATCGGTTGCTCCAATCTCTATCGCTTTATCCATGTTGCTTTTCTGTCCTAATGCAGTTATTATAATGAAGGGAACGTCCAGCTTCATTTCATGTCGTACCATCGAGAGAAGCTCTATTCCGTTGGTGTGAGGCATTAGTATGTCGGAAATGATGATATCTGGCTTTTTAGTTTGGATGAGCTTTTTTCCATGTCGTCCATCTTTTGCCACAATAACTTCAAAACCTTCCAACTTCAGCCTATATTCTAAGGCTTTTAGCGTAACAATATCGTCTTCAACAACAAGTATCTTCATGTTAAAGTACAATTCTAAAACAGCTATAAAGGCATTATTTCACATCCTATAAACAACTGTTTTTTAAAATATGTTTATTTTGGTGTGGATTAATTGAGGTCTTTTGAACTTAAAAATGCAAAAAATGGAAAGATGTCCATGGACCGCAAGCGATGAGCTGATGGTTAAGTATCATGATGAGGAGTGGGGTGTACCTGTTTATGATGATGTTAAGCATTTTGAATTTCTGACATTGGAATCGGCTCAGGCTGGTTTAAGCTGGAAGACAATTCTTCATCGTCGCGAAGCATACAGGCTGGCTTTTGCTGGTTTCGATCCAGAGAAAGTGGCGTTATTTGGAATAGAAATGGTGGAGCATCTTATGCAAAATGCTGGAATTATTAGGAATAGGCAAAAAATTGAGGCTGCCATAAATAATGCTCAACGGTTTCTCGAGGTGCAAAAGGAGTTTGGCTCTTTTTCTGCATACATTTGGGGTTTTGTAGGAGGTGAACCTATTCAAAATGGTTTTAGAACGTTAGACGAATTGCCTAGCAAAACTGTTGAAGCAGAGCGACTCAGTAAAGATTTGAAAAAAAGAGGTTTTAAGTTTGTTGGTCCTGTAACTATTTATGCGCATATGCAGGCCGCAGGTTTGGTAAATGATCATTTAGTAGCTTGTCCTTGCTTCAAGGCTGTTCAGCTATTGGTGAGAAGGGAAGAGTAACGACTTTGAGAAAATGTGGATATTACTTTTCATGGTTCATCCTTTTCTGCTATTTTTGAGCGAACATCATAATTCGGCATGAATTTTATAGATATAATTGTATTAGCGTTACTTGCGTGGGGGGCTATATCGGGCTATATAAAAGGATTTTTGACTCAGCTAATTAGTTTTGGGGCTGTGTTCTTGGGTATATACCTTGCTTTCATTTTTTCAGATTGGATTGCTTTGTTGGTTAGCGAGCATTTTAAGGTTAGCGCAAAATGGAGTATGGCGGTTGCATCTTTAATTATTTTTATGGGGGTGTTCATATTGCTTCATCTTGCAAGCCGAATTATAAGCAAATCTTTTGAAAAGACTTCAGTTGGCACTGCTAATCGTATTTTGGGGCTGGCCTTTGGTTTGCTAAAAAGTTTTCTTATTGTTTGTGCCGTTTTGTGGCTCTTATCTACGTTGAATGGAATAGTAAAAGTAGTTCCAGAGCATATAACTGCTGATTCAAAATTATTTGATATGTGGAGAATTGTTCCTTGGGCTTTCCCTTTTGTTAGAGATTTGGTTTAGTTTTCCATTAAATAAAAAAGCGCCAGTGCTTTATTTTCCACTCTAGGGGAGCATAATCAATCCCAATTCGAGGCGATGTTTGAAAGGATTCTATCATTGGGGCATCCTCAATCCATAATCGCTCGGATCTTGATAGGTTTTCACCGTAAAAGGACTTGTCGAGCTTCAGTGCTTTTGTTAGCTTCCCTGGACCATTATATCTACCTGCTCCTCTTATGAGTATTGCTTGCGGATGATCTATGCTGCCTGTTACGACATTCAACATCCAGTACATGCCGTAGATGAGAAACATGTAAATGGAGCCTCCTTCTTGGTACATTATAGAATTACGTTCCGTTTTACCAAATCGAGCATGGCAAGCGCCATCATCTTCTCCTCTGTAAGCTTCAACTTCGTTAATGGTTAGGCGGAGTTCAGATCCATCTTCAAATTTTCTTACCAGTATTTTCCCAAGCAGCAAAGGTGCTAGTGTTAGCGCATCTTGTTGATATATGTTTTCTAATAATCGCATGAGGTTGCTATTTGGTGTGCTAAGATAAATTTTCTTGGCAAGTGATGGCGTTTTTACGGGTACTTGGTATTGATTATTGCCTGTATTTTTGAACCAAACTAATCGTATTTGGGTTTTAATTTAACTAGATCACTTTTGAGTGACACGGCTCTTTGCCTAGTTGTTTAGCAGTTTTGTGAGGATATCGTTGAATTAAAATGTAGTGTTATGCTTTATGATTTAACTGAGTTGAAAAGCTATTCAAATGGCGATAAGGAATTTGAAGCTGATATGTTTCAAACATTCCTCGATCAAGCTCCCGAATTTTTATCCCAAATTCAAACTTATTTGGCCCAAAACAATATCTCTGAGGCTGGTAAATCTGCCCATAAGTTTAAATCTTCAGTTGGTATTTTTGGAATGGAAACCATCAGAAAAGGGTTGGAAGAGTTGGAGAATTCTTGCCGTATTACTGCAGAATATGATCATTTGCAGGAATTGTTTAGTGATGTTAGAACTCTTGTCAATGAGGTGATACCTCAAATAGAACGGGAAAGGCAGCGCTGTTTCGCTTAGTAAGTTGATGTAGCATGTTTTTTTGTTTGATCTTGATGTAATTAAGTGAATGCTTTTAAACGAATCTACCGATGAAAAAGGTCTTGCTTATAGATGATGAAGTTACCATTCTCAAACTTCTTAACCACTATTTGTCTTCATACTATAGTGTTACTATGAAGAATGATGGCGAGCAGGCTCTTCTTTGGATGCAGGAGGGGAATATTCCTGACGTTATTGTTGCAGACATCCAAATGCCTAACATGGATGGTGATGGCTTTTTAAAACAGCTAAAAACTAGCGGTTTTTTTAAAGATATTCCTGTTATAATGCTCTCTGGATTAGAAAATAGCGCTGAACGCATAAAATTCTTAAAAATGGGTGCTCGTGATTATGTCGTAAAACCGTTCAATCCCGAGGAACTTTATTTGCGGATAAAAAATTTAATAAATTAAGAATGAGATGGTGCTTCAAGTTCTTTACATTGGAAGCAGTAGTGCAACAATTCAAAAGTTGGAAAGCCATTCTGACTTTAGAGTTGTTCGGGAAGAAAATGGATTTTCTGCATTTAAGTATTTGACAGATTGTGTAAATGCGCTTCCTGACGCAATAGTTGCAGAACACAACATCCCTGGATTGAATGGAGTGGAGCTGGTTACACGATTGCGTACTAATGGGACATCTAATGTGCCTTATTTTTTGATTGATAAGGATTTCAAGAAGGAAGACGTGAAGCAATTTCTAAAGTTGGGCATTGCAGATGGCTACACTTATCAGCTGAGTCCAGAGGATATTAAGGAGAGGGTTGTTTACTTAAAAGAACATCAGGGTATAGCAAAAAAGGATGCTTTACAGTCTGATTATAAGATACCTGTAGTTAAGCGTCTTTTTGATATAGTAGTGGCAAGTTCTATTTTGCTTATTATATCTCCATTTCTTTTGCTGGTTATGCTTGCCATACGTATTGAGTCGAAGGGGAAGGTTTACTATACTTCCAAAAGGGTTGGTACAGGATATCGGATTTTTGATTTTTACAAGTTTCGATCAATGTATACCGGCGCTGATGCTAGGCTTAAAGATCTAAAACATTTAAATCAGTATAGTGCAGATAAAGAGTGCGAATTGGAAGATGAATGTCCAGATTGTAAGCGGATGGGACAGCCCTGTTCTCCAATTCTCATGGTTGATGGCGGGGAAATATGTGAAAACCTATTCTTAAAGAAAAAGAGAATAAAAAATGCTTCAGCATTTTTTAAAATAAAGGATGATCCGCGTATAACTAAAGTCGGAAAGTTTATTCGTAATACGAGTATAGATGAACTTCCCCAACTTATAAATGTGATAAAAGGGGATATGTCTATTGTTGGAAATCGTCCGTTGCCTCTTTACGAGGCAGAGCTGCTTACTTCAGATCAGTGGATTTTACGATTTATGGCGCCCGCAGGTATTACAGGCTTGTGGCAAACCATGAAAAGAGGGAAAGGTTCCATGTCTGAAGAGGAGAGGAAAGGCCTTGACAATAAGTATGCATTTGATTACTCATTTTGGAATGATATAAAGATAATCTTGAAAACAATACCTGCACTTTTACAGAAAGAAAACGTATGATGAAGGTATCAACCATATTGACGTTTTTACTTTTAGCTGTAGAGTTAGCCTCCTTTGGACAAGCAAAAACCATTCCTGTAAAACCTCTTAAGAAAGTCGATTCTACAGAAACGCAGTTTAGATTTTTGCCTCCTTTGGATGCGCTAATCGATTCTGCATTGAGGCATTCCCCCATATTAAAGCTTCAGGATGGACAAATAGAGATACGGCAAATAGAGTTGGCTCGTAAGCGAAAGCAATGGTTGGAGTACCTTAACGTGGAGGCTTATGGTCAGTACACGAATAATACTGGAATAACCTCCAGCACATTCAATAGCGGGGTATATACTGATTTGAATTCGAACTCTTTTCAATGGAGATATGGAGGTGGTGTTACTTTTAAGTATCCGATATTCAATTTATTTAGTAGAGGTAAGGATATAAAAATGGCCAAAAAGGAAATTCAAGTGGCATCGCTACAGCGGGACGTTCTGATAAAGGATTTGCGAAAGACGATAATTGAGCTATACAACCAAGCGTTGCTTCAGCATTCTTTGTTAGAGGTTAAAATTGGAGCATTGGAAACTTCCAGTGTAGCCGTAAGGCTTGGTGAACTTGATTTTAGAAACAGCAAAATTAACGTGTCCGACTTATCGAAAATTGCGGATGCACATATGAAAAATCAAACGGAGTATGAACAGGCGTTAGCTGCGCTGAGGCTTTCTCTAGAGATGCTTCAGGAAGTTAGCGGTTATTACTTTTTACCTAACTAACAATGGACATTGCCACGCTAATTAAAGTACTGCTACGTCACCTAAAGGTTATTGTTGCAATTCCTTTGATTGTTGCTCTGTTGGCAATTTTTGCAACACTCAATGAGAAAAAGGAGTACACCTCTAGCTTGTCTATTTTTACAGGAATCACGTCTGGATTCTCAATTGGTAGTTTAGATGGAAATTCTAGAATTGATATGTTCAATACAAACAATCAATTTGATAATTTCATTAATATTTTAAAATCGAAGGAAACCAACGAAGAGGTTGCCCTGCGTCTACTTGCGCAAAACTTGTCACTCAAAGCGCCTCATCCTATTTTTATATCCAAGGAAAACTACCATAACTTAAAGCAATCTATACCTGCCGAGATACAAGATCTGGTTGTTGATGGTGATACTAATCAAACTTACGAGCGTTTTGTTGCTTTTAAAAATAGAAATAGTGATAATTTCCTTGTCTACTTATTGGCTTCCGATGACCCACACTATAGCCTGAATGCCATCTCTCAGATGGGAATAAAGCGAGTTGGAAATAGCGATTTGGTGAATGTTACGTACGTAAATAATGATCCTGGTATAACCTACCAAACTTTAAAGATATTATCAGAGGTATTTATAAAGAACTACAAGCAGATTAGGCAAATGCAAACTGATGCAGTTGTCAAATACTTTGAGCGAGAGTTGGCTAAAGTGTCGGTTAGATTGCGCGATGCGGAGGATCGGCTACTTGCCTACTATAAGAATAATAGCGTAATTAACTACAATGAGCAAACACGGTATATAGCAGAACAAAAGGAGTATTTCGAAACAGATTATGTTAGAGAAAAGATGAATTTTGCGTCGACGCGCGCATCTGCTTTTGCCCTAGAAAATAAAATGAATGCTCGGGATAGAATTTTTCTCAAAAACGATTCAATTGTAAGGCTTCGTAATGAGTTGTATGCCATTAATTTGAAGCAAACAGAAAATCGATTAAATATGAGAGATTCTGTTAACGTTGGAAAATCATGGCGTACGCGATTGTATCAAAAGCAAATAGACTCTTTAGTTGGTAAGTTGAATGAATCCATAGTTGGTTCAATGAGATTGCAGAGCTCGGTAGAGGGGATTGCTGCTGATAAAATTTTGAATCAATGGCTTGATTACGTGGTAAGCAATGAGGCAAGTAGAGCGAAAATAGAGGTGATGGATAATCGCCTTAAAAATTTTAGGGATATTTACGCATCCTTGGCTCCTGTTGGTGCAACTATTAAACGAATAGAGCGGGAAATAGACATAAATGAACAACAGTATTTGTCTGTACTACATGGGTTGAACATGGCCAAGTTGAAGATGCAAGATGTCGAAATGTCGTCTACTATTAAGGTTTTGGATAAGCCTCTTTTCCCGCTTACTTCTCGACCTTCTAATCGGAAAATGATTGTGGCTGCTGCTTTTATCGGAAGCATGCTTTTGGTCATTGCTATCATCATAGCACTTGAGTTTTTAGATAAATCCATAAGAACTGCCGAGCGAGCTTCTAAGCTTATAGAGTTGAAGGTAATGGGAGTTTACCCTCATATGTATAAGCGGAAAATTTGGCTGGAGGATGTGGCAGCCCATCTTGTGCGCATTATGGCAAGGGATGTTGCTAACCATAAGCACGAGGTTCCTATTCGTGTTGGAGTTATAAGTACAATCGATGGAGAAGGGCGAACAACCATCTCCAATAAGCTGATTGAAACGTTGAATCAGATGGGATATAAAGCGAAAATGGATGATGTAAAAAATATGCGATCTTCCCGTGAAGCAGATACAGATATTTTCATCTATGATTTGCCGTCTATTCTTCTTTCTCCCGTTTCATCAGAAATAGTAAAATCTATAGGACTTTTTATTTTGGTGGTAAGAGCCAATCGAGAATGGCGGCCTTCAGATGCTCGTGCATTGTTAGTATTTAACGAAGGAACTTCTAAGCGTCCAGTTATTGTTCTTAATGGTGTTGAAGAGGATGGTTTGGAGCATTATTTAGGTGATTTACCGAAGAAAAGAAGTCGGTTGCGAATTTGGGCTAAAAGAATTCTAACTCTTAATTTCTTCGGAAAGGAGAGGTTTTAAATAGGCTGTTTATGAAAAGCCTGCTATTAGCAGTATGGAAAAACCACAACTTTCTATCAATGTTTGGGAATGTGGTGTTTGCTGGCGTTGCGTTTCTTTCTTTTGCAATACTGGCACGAAGCTATAATACCCAAATTTTTGGGAAGTATATGCTGTTCGTTTCTGGAGGGGCTTTTCTCGAAATGTTACGTTTTGGATTGACCAGAACGTCCATCGTTAAATATCTTTCAGGGGTAGACAAGAGTGAGCAAAAAGCGTTTGTTGGGGCAAACTATCTCATAGGACTGGGAGCAACTTTGCTAATTAACGTGTTATTATGGCTTGTCTATTTTTTGGGAGGTAAGCAGGTTTTGGAATCGGGATTTTCTTTATTTCTTATTTGGTATCCTTGGATGGCTTTGGCTAATATTCCAATGAATAATGCTGTTAGTTTGCTTCAAGCGCATATTCGGTTTGATCGTATTCTTTTTATCAGGGCTTTTGCCTCCGTTTCTTTTTTTCTGTATGCTGCCTTTAATTTCTTTATTGTAAGAAATTCTATTGAAATAACAATTGTTGTTCAAATAGGGACTCAACTACTTACTTCTATAGTCTGTGCTATGCTCGGCTGGGATGGTATGGGGCATCTTTTGCACACATCTAGAGAGGCGGTAATGAAGCTTCTTCGTTTTGGAAAATTTAGCATGGGAACTCTCATTAGTACGAGTCTTTTAAAAAGCGCTGACACCTTTATTTTGGGATTGATGCCAGCAATGGGGGTTAGTGCAGTTGCTATTTACAGCGTTCCTCTTAAACTTACGGAGTTATTTGAGATACCTCTCCGAAGTTTTACAGCAACGGTATATCCCCGTATGTCAAAGGCGGTTGCTGTTAATGATAAGGTTGCGGTTACATCTTTGTTTTATGACTATGTAGGGATGCTTTCATTACTTTTTATACCTCTCCTACTGGTGTGCGAGGTGTTTGCTTCAGTGCTAGTGTTGCTTTTTGGTGGAGAGCAATACTTGGTTGCAGTTCCAATCTTTAGAGTGTACATGCTTTATGGCCTTTTTCTTACAATGGATCGGCTAACTGGTGTTGCATTGGATAGTTTAGGAGTTCCCAAGTATAATCTCTATAAAGTGGTGTTAATGGCATCCATTAATATTGTTGGAGATATTGTTGCTATATTACTCTTTAAGTCGCTTTTAGCTGTTGCGGTGGTGACTGTTCTTAACACATTTATTGGAGCGCTGGTTGGGTATAGAATTCTTAAGAGGTTTTTGCCTTTGAATTTTTCTACTGTTATAACGAGAGGTTGGTATTTTATAATGTCAAAAAAGGGGGTGTTTTATGAACGCTTTTCGTGATAGCATCGGTAGCGAGAGGCTTTATTCTCTTAGGGGGGGATTGTTGCTAGCGTCAGTCGTTGGTCTTTCATTTATGGCGGTAAGGATGCTAGGTTTTACGGGGGCGCTGCTTCTTGTTGCAATACCACTCGTAGGAGCTTATCTTTTTTGGGTATTTGAAGAGCCTCGAGTTGGTATTTACACAATTATTTCAATGAGTTTTGCTATTAGCGGCTTAGGTAGATACTATTCAGCGCTTCCTTTTGGTTTGAGTATTGATTTTTTAATTGTAGTGACGTTTTTGGCCTTCTTCTTTCAGCATTTTAGAAAAACTCCTTGGTCTTTAATCCCATTTGATGCTTTTGCTGTAGTTGGTATTTGGTTCTTTTACTGTGTCGCAATGATTGCAAATCCGCTGTCTCCTGGTCCAGAAGCATGGTTTTATGCTTCTAGGGGATTGGCTTTCTATATGTTTTTCATGATCCCTCTAGGTATTTTAGTGTTTAATACACCGAAAGATCTGGAGCGTTTTATTTTGATATGGTTGCTTTTTTCTTCGATAGGTACACTGTGGGCCATAAAACAGATATACATTGGAGTTTCGCAGACAGAGCAGCTTTGGCTTGATGGAGGTGCCGCCAGCACTCATTTTGTATGGGGCAAACTTCGTGCATTTTCTTACTATTCAGATGCTGGCCAGTTTGGTGCAGCACAGGCTCATGCTGCCATAATTAGTGCTGTTGTAATGCTTCATCCTCAATCTTTAAAAAAGAAAATGTTGTTTTTGACTTTCTTTATTTTGAGTATGTGGGGGATGGGGTTGTCAGGAACGCGTGGTGCTATATTTTTATTAGGAATTTCTGCTTTTACCTATCTTCTTTTTAGCAAACGATTTGTGATTTTGGTAATTGGCGGAGTTATTGCGGGGGGAGCATTTGGTTTCTTAAAATATACCACCTTACTAAGCTCAAACTATCAAATTAATCGCATGCGCTCGGCATTTGATCCTAATGACCCATCTCTGATGGTTCGCAAAAATAGGGAGAAAATTCTTGTTGGATATCTTGCTAATAAGCCAATTGGCGAAGGAATTGGGAGCTCTGGTTATTGGGGACAAAGGTTTAGGCCTGGCAGTTTTTTGGCAGATTTGGGAACTGATAGCCATTTTGTGAGGGTCTGGGCTGAAACAGGAATTGTTGGTCTGATAATTGACATCGCGATGTTCTTATACCTTATTGGAAAATGTGGGCTGATTCTTTGGCGGATGGAATATTCGTATCATCGCACATGTTTGGTAGGACTGTATTCTGGTTTTGTAGGGGTAGTGGTGGCTAGCTATGGAAACATGGTGGTGGCTCAAATGCCAACAGGAACGATAATTTATTTAAGTATCGGTTTTATTTTAGTCTCTCGTAAATGGCCTTCGCCTATTAAGGATGAAGTTCAAATAAAAAGCATTCAGGAATAGTATGCCTTATTTATCTATTAAATAAGACGATGGTTTTTTGTTAAGAATTGAACGAGGCGGGTTGAATAAAAATACAAACAGATAGACATAGTTCTTTTTTAAGCAACATTAAGTGTTCTTTTTTTTCTTTTGTCAATCTATTGTTGTTTTATATAAAATCTTAGAGGGATGGCAGTAACGGATAAAATCTACTTTCCTGGTTTAAATGGAATTCGCTTTATAGCGGCTTTTTCTGTCATAATTCACCATGTTGAACAGACAAAATATTTTGCCAATTTGCCGAATGTTTGGGGAAAGAATGTCTTTATCGATTCGTTAGGGCATCGTGGTGTATCCCTTTTTTTTACGTTGAGTGGGTTTTTAATTACTTACCTGTTGCTTGCTGAAATAGAAAAAACAGGAACTGTCAATGTTGTTAAGTTCTATATTCGTCGTACGTTGCGTATTTGGCCTTTATACTACTTTGTTGTACTCTTTACCTTTTTTGTTTTACCCTTTTTTATAACCTTACCAGGTATTAGTGGCGAACATTATACAGGCTTTTATGTAAAACTATTTTTGTATCTCGTTCTTCTTCCTAATATTGCTCGACAGATGTTTGGAAATTCGTTGGTATTAGGGAGTAATCAGGCTTGGTCGGTGGGAATTGAGGAGCAATTTTATGCCTTCTGGCCATGGCTAATTCGTTGGTTCAGGAATCATATTCTCAAATTTCTTGTTGCATTTATCGTTCTAAAAACATTCGTTTCTGTAGTTCTAATCTGGACTATTCAACATTTTTCGGATGCTTCGTGGATTCGTTATGTGGATTTTGCAAATACAGCATGGCGTTTTTTGCAGATAGAGCAAATGGCTGTTGGTGCAGTTGGTGCATATTTTTTGTTTAAAGGGATGCGGCATGTGATGAAATTAGTTTACCATCCTATCGTAATGTGGGGAGCTTTTCTTGCTATTGTAGGGTCGCTAATGGTTCACGTATCATTTCTTGGTTTTTCCATATTGGAAGCAATTGCTTATACTATTGCTATTCTCAATATCTCTACAAATCCGTTGTGTCCTGTAAAGTTAAATGCATCATGGCTTCAAAAAATGGGTGATATATCTTACGGAATTTACATGTACCATACCATTTGTTTGGCTATCGTAATTCGTTTATTGATGGGGGTAAATATGCATAATACCAGTTGGGTTGGTTTTAATGTATTAATGTACACTGTACCAGGAGTTCTTACGTTGTTGGTTTCTTGGTTATCGTACAGGTATTTTGAGTTGTGGTTTATCAATTTAAAGAAAAGGTTTATGGTCGTAAAAAGTGCTACTCTCAAGAATGAGGAATTTGATAGGTGAATCTGAGTTATATTAATTATTTGCTATTAACATGATGTAATTATTGTGTGTTGTGAGGAGAAGAGCTGGTTGCTTGTTCTCTAGAGTTTAGGGTTGTTCCTATGTCGATCGGCATCTCGCAGCGTTTTCTTTTGAAGATTTTTTTCGAGTGCTTCTGTAAGGTTAACACCTGTTTGGTTCGCGATGCACATTACTACGAAAAGTATGTCTGCAAGTTCGTCCTCTAAACTTTTATTCTTATCGCTTTCTTTTTCCGATTGCTCTCCATATCGGCGTACCATTATGCGGGCTACTTCGCCAACTTCCTCCATCAGTATTCCAAGGTTGGTCATCTCGTTAAAGTAACGTATGCCGTACTCTTTAATCCATTTATCTATAGTTGTTTGAGCCTCTTCTATTGTCATTATTCTTTGTTTTGGGTGTCGATTATGATGGTAACAGGGCCGTCATTTAGAAGTTCAATCTGCATATTGGCGCCAAATTCTCCTGTTTTTACAGATCTCCCTAGATCTTTTTCGATTTGGGCTATAAACTTTTCATACATGGGTATGGCAAGATCAGGTTTTGCAGCCTTTATGTAAGATGGTCTGTTCCCTTTTTTTGTTGATGCGTGAAGCGTAAATTGGCTAACCAAAAGTATTTCTCCTTCAGCATCAGCTACAGATAGATTCATGATACCATCACTATCGTCGAAAATTCTAAGACGAGTAATTTTTCCTGATAGCCACTCAATATCCTCTTGTGTATCATTGTTCTCTATTCCTAAAAGAATAAGAATTCCTTTTTCAATAGAAGACCTTATATCGCCATCGATGGCCACAGATGCTTTGCTTACTCGCTGTAATACAGCTCTCATACTGTTATATTTTGATCATCTACAAAATTATAAAAACTAGTTGATTTGTTTGGTCAGAAAAGATTCTTCTATATTTACTCAAAATACTTCTGCCGAAAAACTATGCTACTTATTTCAGACGGAGGTGTATGGCCTTTTTTTATTAAACGAAGAGAGCGAGAACGGTGTTAAGGATGTTGGATGATTTGCGTTTTGAAGAGGTTCTTGGTAGAACTTGTTGTAAGCAGGAAATTACAGCGGTTGCTGCAGCCGTTTGTCTACATCCAGAACGAATGAAGGAGTTGTGGGATTTTGCTATTTCTACGCATCCTAACGCTTGGCGAGCGGTGTGGGCTTTGGGGTATGTTAACGAATCCCATGAGAGTTTTTTAGTTCCCTACTTACATGATGTTGCAGAAATGACGATTGCAACTAAGCATTTAGGAAAAAAGAGGGAGCTACTTAAGATCTTACTGCAGCATCCGCTATCTGCTGATTTTTCAGGCGAGTTATTAGACGATTGTTTTAATACAATTGTTTCGAGGGATGCGCCGGTTGGTTTGCGTATGTATGCTATGGAAATGATCGCAAAATTTTGCGAGGTTTACCCAGAACTTATCCCAGAATACATTGCAATGCTGGAGGATATTGTTGCAGAACCTCCTTCTGTTGGAATGAAGGGAAGGGCACTAAAGCTCGTTAAGCGTTTTTCATCCTAGTTGTTAAGCATCATTTAGGACAGAAACGTACTAGTAATTCTGTGAAGTTGGATGTTTGATATGTCCCATTTTGCGAAGTTCATTTTTAACTACGCTTATGGCCTGTTGTTCCGAGCATCCTTGGTTTTGGAGTTCGTTAAAACGTTTGTATTCCCATTCGGTTAGCGAGAAGGAAAGCTTTAAGTTTCCTCCAAAATCAATATTGACAGTGTATAGTGCGCAATCAATCATCATTCTTTATTTTAAATAAAAAAGCCATCTACACGCTTTTGAGCGTATAAATGGCTAACTATTTATTTTTGAGCGAAAAACGGGGCTCGAACCCGCGACCCTCAGCTTGGGAAGCTGATGCTCTACCGACTGAGCTACTTTCGCATGGTGTTACGGCAAAAGTAAGAAAGTTTTTGATTTGTTAATAGAGAAATGTGGATAAATAGTAAAAAAAAAGACAACCATTTGGTTGTCTTTAGAGCGGAAAACGAGACTCGAACTCGCGACCCCAACCTTGGCAAGGTTGTGCTCTACCAACTGAGCTATTTCCGCATTGTTACATCTTAGTAGAACCTGTTGTCGTTGTTTTTCTAAGACGTTGCAAAGGTAGGTGTATTTTTTATATCTGCAAATTCAATTATGGGACAAATTCAAAAATAGTGTCAATTTCTTTTTTTGTTTTAGGAGGAATGTCTTTATTTTGATATCCAATAGCCACAAGACCTGCAAGTTCTAGGTTGTTTTCTGTGTTGAGTATTTTTGCAATTTCTTCTTTAGCAATGAGAGGCGATGACATCCAGCAGGCACCAAGACCTAGGTTTACGGTCCCAAGTAGCATGTTTTCTATACATGCTCCCACGCTTTGCATGTCAGGGTAGTTTCTCATTCTATTGATATCGTCATGCGAAAGGCCAACCCCTTTTTCGAGAACAGATTCGTATGGAGATGTAAATATGAAAATCACCGCAGGTGCATTTTCGAAAAAGGTGGAGAAGTACTCTACCTGCCGCTTAACAGGAATCGCTATTTCATGATTACCATCGGGTAGATTCTCTATTTTGTCTGCAATGGCGTTCGCTATTGCGGACATCATAGGCTTATTGGTAAGTGCAACAAAGCGCCATGGCTGGTAGTTGTTTATGCTAGGAGCCAGCCCTCCGATGCGACAGATTTCGCGTAGGGTACTTTCGTCAACTTTTTTGTCCGAAAAGGATCGAATGCTTGTTCTCTTTTGTACAACATCTAGGAAATCCATATTGGTGAAGTTTTCCTCAAGTTATGGCTTATTCTTTAAATTCACAAATGGGATAGCAATGGAAGGGCGGCTGGCTATGTAAACTCCAATGCACACCAGTATCATTGATCCCATTTTTATCCAGCTGAGGCCATCCATGCCTATAAATATTGCGAAAATAGCGGCAATTGCAGGTTGGGTATAGGCGAATATGCTTACAGTACTTGCCTTTATGTGTGTTAGCGCAAGCGATGTAAATAGGTAGGCAAGAAATGTTGCGCCTATTACAATAAACGCTATGTCTCCTATTACCGACGAAGTTTGGGAAAGCAGGTTATACTTCATGAAAGGGCCTATGCAAATCGGTGTCAGCTGTAGCATTCCGAAAAGAAACACCCATTTCATTACTGTGATGGAACCGTATTTAGACATCGTGGGCTTAACAATTACCAGATATAGTGCGTAGGCTGTGGCATTTCCAAGGATTAGGATATTTCCTAGGAGATGTTCCTGTCCAAAAGAAACCGTTCCGCTGTAGGTGATTAGCGATATGGCTCCGAATCCACCGATGATGATACCCACTATTTTTGATGAAGTAATTTTGTCGTGTAGAAATAACGACGACAGCAGCAGTACTAGTATGGGATTTAAGGTGATAATGATGGCTGCATCAATGGGGGTTGTTTTTGCAATACCGTTTATGAATAGGTACTGGTTGAGCGCAACCCCAAATAGCGCTGCAAAAAACATTCGGGCGAGGTCGGCTATCTCAACTTTTTCGTATTTGTAGAACAGTGATGCCACCCAGAAGAGTAAAGATGCTCCTAGAACTCGGAACATGGTAATTGCCTCTGGATCGATATGGGTAGGAACCACCTTTTTGGAAACAACGTAGTTGATTCCCCAGATAATGTTTGCGCCGATAATTGCGGTGTAAGCCCAGAACTTTGTAGAATTTCCTTTTAATGAAATCATTTGTTGGTTAAGTTTATCTGTGATGGTCATTTTTATTGACCAAATTTGCTACATTTGAAAAAATGGTTAGACCATATGAGCCAAGAGATCAAGAAAAATTCAATCGGTAAAGTTAAAACTTCGAATGTAATTTATCCTATCATTATAGGATTTGGGGTGGTTGGCTATATGATGATTCAAGAGTTTAATCCTGACGCTTTTAAATCTGTTTCTTTTACTTCGAACTCTATTTTTTGGTTGGGAGTTGCTGTAATTCTGATGGCTTTTAGAGATTTAGGATACATGATTAGGATTAGGTTGTTGGCCGATAATCACCTAACATGGAAACAGGCTTTTAGAGTGATTATGCTTTGGGAGTTTACTTCGGCCGTTACACCGTCGGCGGTTGGCGGTACCAGTGTTGCCATCTTATATGTTCATAAGGAGGGAATCTCGATAGGAAAAAGCAGTGCGATTGTTATGGCGACCTCTTTTTTGGATGAAGTTTATTTTATACTCATAGCACCTCTTCTTTATTTTTCTTTTGGTCATTCAAGACTGTTTGATATCCCGGGGTCGGAAAATCTTGCTGAAGGCTTGTTTACAGTAGCATTGGTTGGCTATCTGGTAAAGCTTGTTTACATCGTTGTTTTATCATATGGTCTGTTTTATAACCCTCGAGGTTTGAAGTGGCTTTTGGTAAAAATATTCAGCTTTAGGTATCTTCGTAAGTGGCGCTACAAAATGACCATTGTGGCTGGCGAGATTATGGTTTCAAGTAAAAATCTTAGCGCTAGACCTTTGATGTTTTGGGTTAAAACTTTTGGAGCAACCTTTTTTTCGTGGACTTCTCGCTATTTTGTGGTAAATGCACTATTGCTAGCGTTCTTTTTAATGCACGATCAGATGCTAATATTTGCTCGTCAAATGGTTATGTGGATTATGATGCTGGTAAGCCCAACGCCAGGAGGTAGTGGTTTTGCGGAGTATGTGTTTACCGTATTTTTGGGCGACTTAATTCCTGTTGCAAGCGATTTACAGAAAAGCATTTCTGTTGGATTTGCATTTATTTGGAGGTTGATAAGTTACTATCCTTACCTTATTATAGGCGCTTTTATACTTCCTAGGTGGATAAAGCATAAGTTTCATTTGCCAAAGTTAAATCGCCACCATAGCAATTAGCGGGTGATCATTTTAAAAAAGGAATCCATTAGATCAAATCCATCCATTTTTTGTTGGAAGTGTTTTCTGGTTATAGGATTTGGTGTTATTCCGTAAATATTTCTATTCTTATTGCATATTGCTGCGATTGATTCGGTTGATCCGTCAGGTGCAGACTCTTTGCTAATAAGCCCATTCTCAGAACAGTATCGAAGGAGTATTTGGCCGTTTGCTTTCATTGGTAGAGCTTCTTCTTTTTCGACTATGTAGGGTCCCAAAGAGTGGGAAAGATAGAGCTTTATAGGGTGGTCTAAGTCTAAAAGATAGGTTAAGGCAGATTTTCTAAAATCAGACATTACATGAACAACCTTACAGGTAAGGCGCGAGTCCTCTGTTTTTGTAAAAAGGCCAGGTAGCAACCCCGCTTGGCAGAGTATCTGAAACCCACTTTGAATCCCAACTATAAACCCGCCTTGTTTCGCATACTTGCTTAGATTTTTGAATAAGGGACCTGCTGCTACTTGTTTTTGTAGCTCCACGCTTTCGCAATAGAGCATATTCGACGGGATTACTACAAGATTTAAATCTGTAGGGATTTCCTCCTCTACGGAAAGGAGAACTGTACTGTTATGGAAATGCTCAACCATGACTCTAACAGTACTTTGGTCAAATCCCAAAATTTTGACAATGCCTATTCTCATTTGCCTATCAAGTTACTTGCTGTTGTCTGTTAATCAAAGTTAACAGAATGTTTTGTTTTATTAGTCAAAATTTTATTCTATTTTTTTGATATTGCCAGCGTAATTTGGTTTCTTTAACAAATTAGGGTGTCGTAATGTAATTTTGTATCGTATGGCTAAGATATTAAGGTATGTACTGCTGTTTTTGTTCATTTTAGTTCTGATTGTGGGGGCTTTTCTTGTTTACACCGAGAAGTCTATCCCTAATTTTAAGTCAACCGAAATTATTTTTAGTGGCACAACTGATGCTGTTTTATCTAAAGATACAATTTCTATTTTATCTTGGAATGTAGGGTATTGTGGTCTTGGTAGCGATATGGACTTTTTCTATGATGGAGGAACAAGAATGCGGACTTCTAAGTCGCAAACGTTGAAAAATATTGAAGGAGTAAAGGACGCGCTTAGCAAAAATGGAGATGCTGATTTTATCCTGCTGCAGGAGGTTGATAGGGAATCAAAGCGGAGTTATGGTATTAACCAAGAGTTGGAATTTAGTAAGAAACTTCCTGCGTATAGCTTCTTTTTTGCTTCAAATTATGTTGTGGAATTAGTACCTATGCCGCTTTCTAACCCTCTCGGAAAGATTAATTCAGGAATTCTTACAATGAGTTCGGTGACGCCTAAGCTGGCAGTAAGGCATAGCTATCCCGATAAGCACCCTTGGCCTACGGGGCTATTCATGCCTAAAAGATGCTTCTTGGAGACTCGCATCGCGACTCCGAGTGGACGGGATCTTGTTTTGGTAAATACGCATAACTCGGCATACGATGATGGAAATCTCCGTAAAATGGAAATGGAGATGCTTCGCAGTTTTGCATTAAGCGAATACAAAAAAGGAAACTGGGTGATTGTTGGTGGTGATTGGAATCAAAATCCGCCCGGGTACGTTCAAAAAAATGCAGATAAGGATGCGTTGAAAAATTTTACGCCTAGGGCAATATCTGGATCTTTCTTTCCTGTTGGTTGGAGTTGGATTTGGGATAAGAAAGTTAGCTCAAATAGATTTCTAAATAGGCCATACGAAGAGGGAGTGACGATGACCACTACCATAGATCTTTTTTTAGCCTCACCCAATGTGGAAGGCTTGTCGGTTGATGTTATCGCGGATGGGTTTCGATATTCCGATCATCAGCCACTTCGGGTGAAATTTGTTTTAAAATAAAATTGATATTTAATTGTTTGTTTTTTAATTGTTTGATATTGTGATGGAGGAGGTGTTTTCGTAGATTGTAGATATAATTTAAGCACGGTTAGCTTGGATTATTAAACTTATACTTATTTTTAACTCGGATATTAAAGGGGATAACCATCAAGTGTGGTTGGGAATATGAGGACGATTTATGATTGTTACAGATGACGATTTAGTTAGTTTCATTCGAATCTTGAAGGATGGTGGTGGTTATGATCTTAGCGAATATTCAGACAAGTCGCTGAAAAGGAGGTTGGAAAAGGTTTCAGAAGATTCTCGATTGCCGTTCAATCAGTTTCTCAGTAACATAAAAACGAATAAGGAATTTGCCGAAAAAGTACTGAAAGATATTACAGTGAATACCACAGAGTTGTTTCGTGATCCTGTAATGTGGCAGCAGTTAAGGCATCGGATTCTCCCTCGTTTTAAGGGAAATAAGACCATCAACATTTGGCATGCAGGCTGCTCTACCGGGCAGGAGGTTTACTCTATGATTATCCTTCTGAACGAAATGGGAATGCTCGATAAGGCAAAAATAGTCGCTACAGATATCAACGGCGATGTGCTTGATATGGCTCGAAAGGGAGCCTACAAGTATCGTTTCAACATTGGCTATTTAGATAACTTCGATAAGGTTATTAGGCATAACCCCTTCAACTACGAGGAGGTGATTGATGTGCCTTATGAAAAGTATTTTGAAATAAGTAAAGTTAAGGATACGCTGGCTATCAGAAAAGAGTATACAGATATTCCTTTCTTTAGGAAGCACGATTTGGTGCAGGATGGAACTTTTGTTTATGCAAAATTTGACCTAATCCTGTGCCGAAATGTGATTATTTACTTTAACAATAGCCTTCAAAATAAGGTTTTCGGGCTTTTCCATCAAAATCTATACTCAAACGGCTGTCTTGTATTGGGAGCGCATGAGTCAATTCTTGGGCCATGGTCATCTCGATTTGAGAAAAATGGTACGTTTTATTTTAAAAAGTAGGTATGGCTATGGCGGAAATAGGAATTGTAGATACTCGGAATATTCTCAAGATTATAGCTGACAAGTCAGGATGGAATTTTAGTGACTTTTCCATTACATTTCTGAAGCGGCGTCTTGAGCATATCTTGCAGCAGCAAGGGCTTCAAAATGTCGAAACGTTAAAGCGTAAGCTTGAGTTTGATAGCGCATACTTTGATGTTTTCTTAGCAGAATTTATTCCATCGACAACTGAGATGTTTCGCGATCCCTCTCTTTGGCGATTTTTGAAGGAGTCGGTGATGCCAGAATTGGCATTGAGTGCGACACCTCCCAAGATTTGGATTGCCTCGTGGGATAGCGGGGAGGAACTTTATTCGCTGGCGATTCTTTTAAAGGAGATGAATTTGCTGGGGAAGGTGAAGGTTTACGCTGCAGATTACTCAGATTCGGTTACCAGGCAGGTAAAAGCAGGGATGCTTGACCCAAAGAAGATGGAAGTCAATGAGGCAAACTATCTTCGCTTTCATGGGAAAGCCACTTTTGATAGCTACTTCTCGACTCAGGCTGATGGATCATTAAGAATTAATCCAGAACTGATTCGTGATGTAGTTTTTATTCGACAAAATGCTAATTTTGATAGTTCGGTTTTGGGGTGTAAGCTGGTGCTATTCCGAAACCAGCTAATATGTATGAATATAAGTCAGGAAGAGAGGGTTATAAGCCGTTTACGTGATTGTGTTGTGGCGGGTGGGTTTTTGGTTGTTGGTATAAAAGAAAACCTAGAGCATCTGCCGGCATCGAATGCGTTTACGAATATTAATAGCGCGGAAAAGGTTTATAAACGAAAAATTGGATAACCAATGTATAAGGCAATAATAATTGGTGGCTCGGCTGGTAGTTTTCAGGTAATAACGAAAATCTTACATTCGTTACCTGCCAACTATCCTATTCCGATAATTCTTTGCCTTCATAGGTTGAAGCATGTGCGTTCTGGCTTTGTGGAGGCTTTGTCCATTAAGTCAGGAATACCTATCATTGAGCCAGAAGATAAAGATGCGATTAAGCCAGGAAAAGCATACTTGGCGCCTGCCAATTACCACATGTATATTGATTTGGGTAACCGCATAGCGCTATCAACCGAAGAGCCCGTAAACCACTCTAGGCCTTCTATTGATTTGTCGTTCATAAGTGCTGCTCAAACGTACAGGGATAAGCTTCTGGGAATTATCTTATCGGGAGCGAATAAAGATGGGGCTTACGGGTTAAAGCGGATTAAAGATTTTGGAGGAACTTGTATTGTTCAAGATCCGAAAGAGTGTCAAGTAAGCACGATGACGGAATCTTCCCTTAAGTTGATTAAGGCAGATATGGTGCTTAATACAAACCAAATAATTCAGCACTTGCTGAAATATAAATAAGAATAAGTATGAAGTTAGCGACAAACGTGCTGTTGGTCTGCTTGTTGTTGTTTGGTGTGGCTACGTTTGTATTTTTGCAAAACGCAGTTGTCAAAGGTAGTTCACCATCTGCTGGTTACGTCTTTCTGGCATTGACGCTTTTTAGTGGAGCCATGCTCTACTCGATGACGCTTTTTATGAATGAACGCATAAAAAAGTTGACTCAGCGGCTAGAGCTGCTTTCTACTTCGTTGGATGAATCGCTGCAGGCAGTTGAGGCCGATGAGGAAGTAGAGCAAAAAAAATCATCGCAGGAGTTAGCACGTAAAATTGCGGATAAAATTGCAGCTGATGGACTTAGTGTTGAGGATTTTTCGGAAGAGATTCTTTCAAGGCTTTCCAAAGAGGTTCCTTTTGCTCATGGACTTTTCTATATGAGGCAGCAAGGAGGAGAGGCTTTTTTACCCACCGCTCGCTTTGCTTTTTATAGTGATAGGGAGTTGGATGGTTTTTCTGTGGGAGAAGGTATCAATGGCCAGGTGGTGAAGGATGGTAAGTCTGTAACCATCGATACGATTCCGGATAATTATGTTCATATTGTTTCAGGTTTAGGAAAAACGAATCCGCGAGCAATAACATTAACACCTATTATGCAGGAAGGCAGATCGGTGGCATTGCTAGAGTTGGCGTTTCTTTCGCAACCTACTGAGCATGATAAGCAGGTTGTTGATAGTTTTTGTACTTTGATTTCCAATAAAATACCAATACTACAAGAGGCGTAAGATGGAAACTGCTAAAAATAGAATTGTTGCATTACTGCAGTCGAAACAACTGATATACTATACGTTATCTTTGGTAGTTATTCCTGTCGCTGCGTGGATTCTTGCGATCTCAACGAAAGGCTATGACGCTTCTTTTACCTCTTTGGCAAAGGTTCATGCAGAGGTTCCTGTTCTCTGGCTAATCAACTTTTTGCCGATCGTTTTTGCGGTGCTTTCTGTTAGTTTTTTGAAGGCGTACAAGAGGAAGGTTGAAGAGTTGGAAGGAGAGGTTACTGTTAAGTCGCAAATCATTAGTAAGAATGCCTTCTTTGCGAAGCAAATTGGAGAAGGAAATTTTAAAGTTGATATTTCGTGCCAAGACGGAGATGTTCTTGCAAAATCACTCTTGGTGATGCGCGATAATCTGCTGAAGAATAGTACAAAAGAGGCAGAAGAAGCTTGGATTGCTGAAGGGAAGGAGATTATCTCTAACATTCTTCGTATTCATAATAAGCTCGATGAACTTTCGTATGAGGTCCTTGTAAGCCTTATTAAGTATACAAAGGTAGTTCAGGGTGCTTTCTACTTTTATGATGATGAGCGAAATCTCATTGTTAATCTTGCCTCCTATGCCTATAATCGCCGGAAGTACATTAAGCAGGAGTTTAAAATAGGAGAAGGCCTTATAGGTCAATGCGCCTATGAGCGAGATTTGATTTATAGGACTGAGGTTCCTGGCGACTATGTTTCTATTACTTCAGGAATATTGGGGGATCAGAAGCCTAAGAGTATCATTATGATACCTCTTATTTCTGATGAAAAATTGTATGGAATTTTGGAGTTTGCATCAGTCTCGGAGATTCCGCCATTGACTATTCGCTTTTTTAAGGAATTAGCAGAGATTATAGCTCGGACCATTTTTAATATTAGCGTTAATGAGCGTACCGCTAGGTTGTTGCACGAGTCGCAGCAAATGACAGAAGAGCTTAAAGAAAATGAGGAAGAACTTCGTCAGAATGCGGAAGAAATGATGGCAACTCAGGAAGAGTTGGAGCAATCGAACAACCGCCTTGAATCGCAGATTAAGGAGGTGGAGAATGTTCAAAAAAAGCTTCACTCCTTGCTCGAAAATGCATCAGAGGTTATTTCAATTTACAATAAAGATCTAGAGCTCTCTTACATTAGTCCTTCTGTAACATCAATTCTTGGTTTTACACCAGAGGAGATGGTGCAAGGAATGGATAAGGACCGGTTGACTAAGAAGGGAGAAGAAAGTTTGGACGAACTTTTTCAAAATCTGCTATATAATCCGAATGAAAGCTATACCATACAGTATACTTTCATGAAGAAAAATGGCGATAAGATTTACCTTGAAGTTACAGGCCGTAACCTTCTATCCGATCCCGCAATTAGTGGTATTATCCTTAATATGCAGGATATTACGGAGCGTAAGCGTGCGGAAAAAGAGGAGCGCATGAAGAGTAAAATGCAGGCGCTATCAGAAAATTCTCCCGATCTTATTATGCGATTAAGCATGATGGGACAGGTTTTCTATATAAACCCCACCGTAAATTCCTACTTTGATATCGATGCTAAATCAATTCAAAACCAAACTGTTGCTGCTAGCTCTTTGCCTGAGCCTTTGGTGGTTTTTTTGATGGATGCTATAGGTAAAATTGGGGAAACAAAGCAAAAGCTGGAGGATGATATTTCATTTGATTCAAACTTTGGGAAAACCATTATGCACATTGTGGCTATTCCCGAGTTTAATGAAAATGAGCTGGAGACGATCCTTTTTGTTTCTCATGACATTACAGAGTCTAAGCGAATCGGAATGGAGATTCAAGAGAAGAATAGGAATATTACAGAGAGTATTAACTACGCGCAGCGTATCCAGAGCTCAATACTGCCTGATAATAGGCTGATTCGTAAGTATCTTCCCAATTCTTTCATTTTCTACCTGCCGAGGGATGTTGTTAGTGGAGATTTTCCTTGGATGTTTGTAAAGGATCCGAATACCATATACGTGGCTGCTGTTGACTGTACGGGGCATGGTGTTCCGGGTGCGCTGCTCTCTTTTATTGGCTATTTCATCCTAAACAATACTGTTGATAGGGATCGCTACCTCAGTGCAGGAGAGGTGCTAGACGCTTTGCACAACGAGGTTCGGACGACGCTTAAGCAGGATAGGGTGGATGCTGATGCTCGTGATGGTATGGATATCGCTCTTTGTAAAATTGATTTGAAGAACAATGTGCTAGAATTTGCAGGTGCACATCGCCCTCTTTACTTGCTAAGAGACAGCCAGCTGCAAGAGTTTAAAGGAGAACGTAGGGCTATTGGAGGAATTCCTTCGGCTAAAAAAGCCGAGCAGCCGTTTACGAACCATACCATTCAGCTGCAACCAAGCGACAGGGTATTTGTGTTTTCTGATGGACTACCAGATCAGGTAGGTGGTCCAGATAAGAAAAAGTACTCGGCCGCCCGTATTCGCGAGCATATTGTGCGGAATGCGCATCTTCCGATGAGTGAGCATGAGGAATTTTTTAATAAAGACTTTTCGGAATACAAAGGCGATGTAAAGCAGATTGATGATATCCTGCTAATTGGAATTGAATTTTAGTAAGAAACAATGAAATAATTAACTAGCTATGGACAATAGGAGTATCAAGGGGTATATTGAGTTTATCTACGATTTCTATAAGTCGATGAAGGCTCATGAGATATCCTTAGTTTATGAAGGGGAGATAACACACCAGATCACCAAGGCATTTACAGCTCTTGCCGAGACGAATATGCTAAAGGATGCAGAATCGAATTCGGTGCAAAAGAAGGTATTTCACGTAATGGTTGAATGCCTCCAAAATATAAGTAAGCATGCCGATGGCTACACCACGGATAGCGAGGTGCTTTCTTCTCGTGGACTATTCATGGTGAGCAAAAATTCGGAAACCTACTATGTAACCACAGGCAATATTGTGGAAAATGATAAGATAGAGGAGCTAAAAACGTTGCTTAACCATATCAACTCTTTGGACAAAGAAGGTCTTAAGGTGCTGCATAAGACACAAATGCAGGAAGGAAGGCTATCCGAAAAAGGAGGTGCAGGTCTCGGATTTATAGACATTGCTAGAAAAACAGGGAATAAGTTGGAGTACCATCTTCTACCTGTAGACGACGATACCCACTTCTTTGTACTTACTTCAACAATAACTCGCGAATAAATAAAAAGCATTTATATAGCCATGGAAACAATCAAAATCCTAGGGACAGACGATACTCCAAACGTAATTTTGGATGCTAATAACGAGATTTTTGAAATCTCTGGACGATCGCTTCCTGAAGATGTGAGCGCATTTTATGAACCAATTCTTGCTTGGCTCGACGAGTATGCTCAGAATCCTAACCCCAAAACGATATTTACGTTTAAGTTGGTTTATTTCAATACAGCATCTTCTAAATTATTGCTCGATATACTAATGCGTTGCGAGCACATGAAGGAGGATGGTGCTGACGTTGTTATTCGTTGGTGCTATCCAGACGATGATGAGGATATGCAGGAAGCAGGAGAAGAGTATGCTGATATTGTGGATGTTCCATTTGAGATGGAAGCTTACTCTCTGTAAAACTATTGCATAATTGAAATATCTGGCTTGATAATTTTGTACTATGAGTGAAGAGATTCTTAGGGCGCTGATGCAGCTCTTTGCGATCGTCGTTAAGCAGGATGATGGTGTAGAACTGAAGGAAAGGGAGTATGTAGAGAACTTTCTTGTCCAGCAGCTTAACGAGGATGCCGTAAAGGAGTATGTTGCACTATTCGAACAGCATGCAGGGCTACGGAGCACCGATACCGATGATGAAAAGGATAACCGAAAAGGGAAGTTAACTTCCGTTAAGGATTCCGTGCGAATTCTTGGTATCTGTAAGAAAATTAACAAAACTCTGACTCAGAGGCAGAAAATTATTGTATTGGTTCGCCTATTCGAATTGGTAAATTCCGAAGGGAGATTTTCGGAGCAACGAATGGCAATAATCAATACCGTTGCCGAGGTATTCAACCTTGCGAAAGAAGAATTTAAGGGTATACAGGATTTTGTACTCAACAACTCTCTCGATGGATTCGATTCGCCAGAAGTGCTTACAGTCCATAGCAGCTTATTAAAAGTAAATGGAAAGCAAATTGTTTCAGAGGGGTTGTCGGGTGCTATTGCCATCCTTCAAATAAAATCGGTGGAGCTTTACTTCCTCAAGTATACAGGGAAGGATGATATCTTTTTGAATGGATTACCGATTAATAATAAGCGTATTTACCTTTTTGCTAATGGTTCGACTATTCGCTTACCAAAGGCAAAGCCAATTTACTATTCCGATGTGCTGTCCCGTTTTATGGCAGATGAAAACTACACCAGACTTTCGTATGAGGTGCAAAGTATCAGCTACCAGTTTAAAACAGGGAATCTTGGCTTACGAAAAATTTCATTTTCAGAAGAGCAGGGAAAGCTTGTCGGAATCATGGGGGCAAGTGGTGCTGGAAAAACAACGTTGCTAAACGTCCTTTCTGGCATCGAACGGCCCACGGAGGGAGCTGTCCTTATCAACGGAATCGATTTGCATTCTCAAAGAGAGGATTTAAAAGGGATTATAGGCTTTATTCCTCAGGACGATTTGCTGATTGAAGAGTTAACCGTCTTTGAAAATCTGTACTACAACGCGAAGCTCTGCTTTAAGGATAAGTCAGATGTCGAAATTCGCGAGTTGGTAGAGAAAACGCTGCTTAATCTAGGATTAATAGATCAAAAAGATCTGAAGGTTGGAAGTCCACTAAATAAAATGATTAGCGGCGGGCAGCGAAAACGGTTGAATATTGCGTTGGAGCTTATTCGCGAGCCTTCTATTTTGTTTGTAGACGAACCTACATCTGGACTTTCCTCTAGAGATTCCGAAAATGTGATGGATCTCCTGCGCGAGCTTGCGCTTAAGGGGAAGCTTGTTTTTGTGGTCATTCACCAGCCCTCGTCGGACATCTACAAGATGTTTGATAATATGCTCATCCTTGATACGGGAGGCTATCTAATTTACCAAGGGAATCCTGTAGAAGCAGTCATGTATTTTAAGCGCTTAGATGCGCAAATTAATAGTGAGGTAGGAGAGTGTCCCTCGTGTGGTAATGTCAATCCCGAGTTAATATTCAATATTATCGAGGCTAAGGTTGTTGATGAGTTTGGACGGTATACGGCAACGCGAAAAGTCTCCCCTCCAAAATGGGAGGAGCATTATCACGAAAATGTAAAACTACCAGAGGTAACTCCTGTTAATGAAGCACCTCCTGCTGCTTTGCGTATTCCCTCTAAGTTAAAGCAGTTTCTGGTTTATACACTGCGTGATTCTAAGAGTAAGATAAGTAATGTGCAATATGTTGTTCTCAACTTGCTCGAAATGCCCGTTCTGGGATTCGTTTTAAGTTATGTAACTCGCTATATTGCAAATCCGAAGTCAGATATCTACATATTTAAGGAAAATGAGAATATCCCAATTTTTATTTTCATGTCCATTATCGTTGCCCTTTTTGTAGGGTTAACGTTGAGCGCGGAGGAGATATTTAGAGATAGAAAAATACTAAAAAGAGAATCTTTTTTAAACCTGAGCCGTTTTAGCTATTTGCTCTCTAAAACCCTTATACTTTTAGTTTTATCTGCTATTCAAACATTTTTGTTTGTGATGGTGGCTAATACAGTGCTAGATGTTAAGGACATGTACTTGTCGTACTGGCTGGTGCTGTTTTCAACATCTGTTTTTGCAAATCTTTTGGGGTTAAATATATCGGCAACATTCAATTCCGTTGTAACCATATACATTGTTATTCCATTGTTAATGATACCAATGATGGTGCTTAGTGGTGCTATGTTTACGTTCGAGAAGTTGAATAGAACAATTAGCAGCACCAATAAAGTTCCTGTTATTGCCGATCTGATGGCGACTAAATGGGGGTATGAGGCTTTGGTTGTTCGGCAATTTAAAGACAATGAGTTTGAGAAGTATTTTTATGATATAGAGAAGGAAGAAAGTAAAGCGAACTACAAGCTCGTTTGCTACATTCCTGAGCTTCAAAAAAGGTTAGATCAGAATGCTGAAGCTTTAAAAAATAGATCTCTGCCACGTAATGAAGAGCTGTTAAAGGATAATCTAGCTGTTTTGCACCGTGCTTTTGAGCGAGAAGCGGTTGCTGTTCCTGAAATTAGGTTTAATCAAATCGGTAGTGTTGATTATAAATCATACAGTAACACCGTTAACGATGCAGCGTATAGCTATACCGAAGATCTTGTTAACTATTACGGTAAGATTTTCGCCAAATATAATGGGAAGAAGGAGGCTGTTCGGGCATGGATGGTTGCAAAGAATGAGGCGATTTACAACCAACTTCGAGCGCAATATCATAATGAAAGTATAACAGATTTAGTAAAACGACCATTTGAGAAAAACAAGGTTCTTCAATTTGGAGATGAGTTGGTTCAGCAGTATGAGCCAATTTTTAAAGACCCAGAACCCAAAGGGTATTTTGACTTTAGATCCCATTTCCTTGCACCTCAGAAGCACTTTGCAGGTGTGTATTTTGATACTTTTTGGTTTAACTTGTTTGTGATTTGGGGAATGTCGATCCTTCTTTTTGTTGCACTATACTTCGAACTATTTAAAAAATTGTTATTTTCGTTTCCATCTAAAGTTGCATTTTTGCTACATCGTAAAGTTGAGGAATAGTAAATGGGAATAGTAAATAAAGCTGCTTGCCTGTTGATTATGGTCTTTTTGTTAGGTTCCTGTATGTCGGAAACTGCCAAAAAGGCAAAAAATGAGTTTGACATTCCAGATTCATTGGTTTCTGCAGATACGACACGGGGCGAACAGGCTCTTGATGAAACTAAGGATATGGTAGATCATATGGTGGAGAACATGGGGTCTCCAATAGAGACTATCGCCATGTTGAAGAGCCTTGGGATACCTTTTAATAGTACGCTATTGGCCGATAATGATAAAAGCGATAGTTTTAATAGTAGCTATTCTCAGGCTGCGGCTTTAGGTATTTATGGGGCCGATTTGGGGTATCTCAACTTCTACGGAAAAACATCGCTCGTTTTAAGCTATATTTCCACGGTAAAAGGGTTGGCCGATGAGCTTAAAGTTGGACAGTTTTTCGACTATGGAACGCTTAAACGCCTTGCAAATAATAATGAAAATGTCGATTCACTTATTTTTATTTCTCGTAAGAGCATGAATAGAATCGACCAATATCTTCGAAAGACGCAAAGAAGCAGTATTAGTGCAGCAATTGTAACAGGAGTTTGGATTGAAGGAATGCACTATTTGACGCAGTTTTATAAGTTAAATAAGAAAAGTAGGCTAAAGGAGGCAATTGGCGATCAAAAAACGCTGCTTGCCCAACTTTTGAAGGTTTTGAAGAGCTACAACTACCATCCTGAGATTGCCAGCCTTGAAAAGGATATGATGTACCTTTATGAAGGCTACAAGGGGGTTACAACTACAATTGAAAGTGGCGAACCTGAATACAAGGAAGTAAATGGTGTTTATACCGTCATTCAGCATGATAGAACGGTTATTAATATATCAAGCCAGCAAATTAGCGATATTACAGCTCGTACACAAAAGATAAGAAGTAAACTGTTGGGAGAGTAAATCGATGAGAAACAAAATATTCATATTTATATTGCTGTCCGTAGTAACTTGCCTTATAGGCGTCAATAAGGCCGCTGCTCAATCCGAGGAGGCGCTGCTAGAAATTAACGGCAAAAAGGCAAACGCTAACGGTAAGGTTACGTATCAAAGCGACTTTAAGATTAAGCTTATGGAAGGAACTCCTGCTCCTCAAAGCAAGTTCACCATTCTTCTTAATAAAAATGTGCAGTATCGTTTTGTTATTGTAAGCTCTAGAGACTTACCTGGGCAGGGTATGTTTAAGTTGTTAGATAACTCAAAGGTGGTAATAAATAGCTATATGGAGGCGACAGATAATATCATGACGGTCGTCGATTTTAATTGCACCAAAACGGGGCCTTATCACCTTTTTTGTGAGTTTAAAGATGGAATGGCGGGGAACGCTGTATTGGGTGTCTATCTGGTCAAAATACTATAGCAAAAAGGGAACATGACGTTCCCTTTTTTTATTTCATATTTGATAGTTCAGCATTACTTAAGGTGTTGTGATGAGCTTAGGCGTAAATACGATTATGCCAATTATAAGTGCTGCAATATTGGTAATGAGCAGCGATGCGGCAGAAAGGCTCTTGAGCACATTTGCATTAGGTAAATTGCCGGAATCCGCAATAAGTTCTATCGCAATGTTGATTGCAGCTGTCGCCAAAACAAAGCCTATTGCAAAGACTACAATTATCCATTCGATGCTTGTTAGTTGAAATTCAATTCCCGCAATAATCACAACGATTGCAGCAATAACATCAAACCATGCGTTTGGTTCGTAAAACATAAGATTCGAAATTCCTTCTACACCTCTTGAAAAAGTATTTCTGCGCTCTTTGAGGGAGAATTTCTTTTTATTGTTTTTCATAGTATAGCAAGTTAGAGTTGATATAACACGCCATTATCTAAAGCAAAAATGATGTATTAATTTAGTGAGAATAGAGGTAAAAGTCAATTCTTACAGAGGTTATTTTAGGCGTAAAATTGTTGTGGTTTTTTGTATAGTCATATGTGGCTTTAAAGCAATGCCGATTGTGTATAAAAATAGCTTTTTATGCGAGATTATAATTTATTTGTTATATTTACGAATAATAATTTAAACTTTATTACAATGGAAGCACCAGTAAAGAAATTAGGAGAAAAAGTGAAGGGTAAAAGAGGTAGAAAGCCTCGTCAAACACCGGTTGAAGCAATTGTAACGATGATCCACAAATTAGAATCATTTGAAGATCTTGACAAGCTTGTAGAAGAGATTGTTAATATCAGAAATGGTAAAAAGCAAGCTGAGATAGAAAGACTTAAGGCGCAGCTGGCAAAATTAGAGGCATAGATTGAATTTGAAATAGAAAAGGGGGCTTTAAGCCCCCTTTTCAATAGTTAAATCTTTTTGCTTTGGGATTCCATTTGACAATCATTTTTTCAACAACTTCTATTTTTATTGGTTTGCTCGTATAGTCATCCATCCCTGTTCTTAGACAATTCTCCCTATCTGCTCCTAAAGCACTTGCCGTCATTGCAATTATTTTTGGACGATTTTCTTTATATTTCTCAACAATTCTGCGAGTTGCTTCTAATCCATCCATTTCAGGCATTTGGATATCCATGAAGATGAGATCGTAGGTTTGCCGTTCTAACGCTTCAAGCACTTCCAGTCCGTTTGCAACGATGTCTACTGTGTACCCATAGTAGGAAAGTGTTTTTCGCATCAATTTTTGGTTTATTGTATTGTCTTCTGCAACTAGTATTTGTATTGGATATTGTTCGTGTAGCTTTGATTTATCTTCAAGTATTTGATTTTCGTAGTCTGCTATGTCATTTGACAGAAGTGTTTTCTTTAGCGTATTTACAAAGTTTGATAGCTTTAAAGGAAGGTAGAGCTGTGCTATAAATCTGTTACTTTCTATTTTTTCGTGTGTAGGGTTTAGCAGTATGGCTCTTACTCCTTCAACATGGTAGGTTGGGTCATCGGTAATTACAATGGATTTATCATACGATCTTGCAGCAGATGAAATGTTAAGTGCTTCCAGAAAATTTCGAATTACAAAACGATCGTGTTCGTTGATGATATGAGGAAAGATGGATATATCGTTTAGTTTTGTCCCTATTGCGGTTATATCCACAACTCCAGTCATCTCTAGTTTGATGGTAAAGGTGAACGTTGATCCAACATTTTCTATGCTATCAACGTTTATTGTGCCTCCCATCATCTCAACTAACTTGCTGCTAATTGCTAATCCTAGCCCAGTTCCTCCGTATTTACGTGTAATTGTAGAATCTACCTGGTTAAAGGCTTTGAATAGCTTATAAGCTTTGTCTTTTGGGATTCCAATACCTGTATCTACAACTTTAAACTCCAATGTTAGGGGAAATCCGGTTTTGGCATGTTCCAGCATTCGGACTTCGATGTTGATGCTACCTTGATGGGTAAATTTAATTGCGTTTCCCACTAGGTTTACAAGAATTTGACGAATGCGGCTTACGTCTCCCGTAAATTTCCTTTTTATATCAGGGCTAACCCAATAGCTGATATCTATGTTTTTTTGGCTCGCAGGAAGCCAGAATAGATCGAGTACGTCTTCGATGCAGAGGCGGAGATCGAAGGGGTTCAATTCTAGCTCCATATTTCCCGATTCGATTTTTGAAAAATCGAGAATGTCGTTAATTATTGTAAGAAGAGCATCGCCGCTATTACGGATTGTCGCAAGATATTCCCGCTGCTCTTCATCTAGCTTGGTTCTTTGGAGAAGGCTAGTCATTCCAATAACACCATTCATTGGGGTTCTTATTTCGTGGCTCATAGTTGCCAGAAATTGGGTTTTGGCTTTGGCTGCGTAGGCGGCTTCTTCCGACATCTTCTTGGCTTGTTTTGTTGCTTCTTCGAGCGATGCATTTAGTTCAAGTAATTTTTCCGTTTTCGATTGAAGAGCATTGGCAAGTTCTGAATGGGATATTGCTCCTCCTAAACTTTGAGCAAAGCTGTTCAATATGGCAACTTCATTTGTCGGTACAAGTATTTCAGATTCAGAGCTCGACAAAGAAAGTATTCCCCAAAGTTTTTTTTCTAGCAAAATGGGAAGGAAAATGATCGATTTTATGTCTAGCTGCTGGCAAATGGATTGTACTTCGAGAGGCAAACTGTCTGTTGTTTCATTTATTGCATTTCCTTTACTTAGTGACGATAAGTAAGAATGAATGGATGGAGAGAATGAAATGTATTCGGAATCGTGGTGTTGATTAGGGAGGCTAAACCCGTTTTTAATCCATTCAGAACGTATTTTTAGCTTATATTCGGTTTCCGAGGAGGAGGCCATTTCTAGGATACAAATGCGATCTTTATTACATGCTTGTCCTACTTTTTCTATGGCTGCAAGTACTGCATTTTCTATATTCTGAGGATTTGAAGTGAGAAGCATGTTTAAGGCCGATGTTACTCCAGCCAAAAGGTTAGTCTGGAGTTGGCTTTTTTTATTACTGCGAAGTATTTCTGTGACATCCTGAAATGTGTAAATATTACCACTAAACAGATTTTCGATTTCTACATGTTGGTGGTTTATGTTGATATCTTTGCCTTCAGTCGTTAAAAAAATGGCGCTGCTTCTTTTTCTTGCTTTTTTTGATTTTGGAGAGAACTCGGAAATAAAGGTTTCTGGACTGGTGAAAACATTGGCGTATTCGGTCAGATTGCGGATAAAGTTTGTACCTGTAATGTCTTGTGAGTCAATTTTTGTACAGATGATGTTGCAGAACTCTTGATTAGCGAATAAAATGTCATGATTTTCGTCCGTAATCAGAATACCAGAGTTTACGATATCAATGATGGAACTGAACTTAGCAGTTGTTGAACTTTCTAACCGTAGTAGTCTGCTATCTCTTATTTCTTTGATAAAAGCAACGTATTCAACTTTTATGTTGTGATTTTGGGCTATAAGTTTTAGATGAAATTGAATTTTTTCACCCTTCATATTTTTGCCAATTTGGAAGGATTCCCCTTTAAGTGCTTCTAATCCATCCGTATTTCTAGATGTGGATTTCGCATTATATGGCCATAGTAAATCAAAAAAGGATTTTTCCTCAATGTCTTTTTTGCTAAATCCAAACAGAGTGCAGGCCGCTAGATTGGCAGTAATAATGGAACCATCTTTTGTGAGATAAATTACACCTTCGAATAAGTTTTCAAACAAATTTGCTGGTTCGCTATTGTATTGAACTTTCACTACATCCTTTTCCATAATCTTGATATCAAACTGTTATACATCTATTTTTTAGGATTTTCCTTTTATCCTTTTTCCCCATTTTCGAAGTAGCTCTTCTAACGTTTCGAGTTTTAAAGGTTTACTGACAAAGTCAGACATTCCTACGGATATGCATTTTTCTTTATCTTCAGGAAATGCTCCTGCTGTCATTGCAATTATTATAGGTTTAGATTCGTTATCCGCTTCGCTAATGATTTTGGAGGCCTCCAGTCCATCCATTTCGGGCATTTGTACATCCATTAGTATGAGGTCGTACTTTTGCCGTTTTAGGGCATCTATAGCCTCTAATCCGTTAGCTGCGATGTCGCAGGTGTAGCCGAAAACCATCAACGCTTTTACTATTAATTTTTGGTTGATGGAGTTGTCTTCTGCGACAAGTATCGCTAAAGGGTATTCATTAAACAGGTTTACTGTTTGTTTGGTTGTTTTTATGCTATGATTTTTTTGGGAGGATGCTATGGATGTTAGTTTTCGTATAGTATTTGCGAAAATGCTAAATTTAATGGTTGGAAGTAGAACCACGCTGTGATTTGCAAGAATTTGGTCAGAAGAATTTTCTTTGATAAGTATGGTTTTAATTGTTTCTGTTTGGGAGTAAGGTACATCCGTTATGGCGATGTCCGATGTTGTAATTTGTTTCTTTTGATGTATATCTAAAGAATTGAGCATGGAAAGGATGCTTTGCCTTAGCTGTTTGTTCGAGATGTTGCAGTATGCACTAATTGGCTTGCTAAGCTCGAAGTCTTTTGAAACGTCAGAAATGCTGGTTCTGGGTAAATGAATTATGAAATGAAAAGTGCTGCCATTTCCTTCTGAACTATCAACTTTTATATAGCCACCCATCAGCTCGACAAGGCGAGATGTGATGGCAAGTCCCAATCCTGTTCCTCCATATTTACGATTGGTGGATGTGTTGAGTTGGTTAAACGGAAGAAAAAGGATATTCTGTTTTTCCTTGGGAATACCTATTCCTGTATCGCTTACGCTAAACTTAAGGGTTGAGGTAAGGGTGGTTGGATTGTAGTTTATCTCTTCTATGCTGATGGTGATATATCCTTTGGTGGTGAACTTCATTGAATTTCCAACTAAGTTGACCAGAATCTGACGGGTTCTGGTAATATCGCCAATGAACATATGCTTAATTGATGGGGATATGTTGTGTAGTATGGGGACAGACTTTTTGGTAGCATCGAGCATGAACATATCGATAACCTCTTCCACGCAAATTCGTAAGTCGAACGGTTGTTGCTCCAGCTCCATTTTCCCAGACTCTATTTTCGAGAAATCAAGAATATCGTTAATGATTACAAGTAGAGAGTCTCCGCTATGGCGTATGGTATTTACGAAATCGCGCTGTTCGTCGTTAAGAGGTGTACGAAGTAAAAGGCTTGTCATTCCAATTACTCCATTCATAGGGGTTCTAATTTCGTGGCTCATGGTTGCCAAAAACTCCGATTTGGCTTTGGCTGCAAGCATTGTTTCTGTGGTAAGCCTTTTTTCGTTTTGTATGGATTGTTTTAGGTTTTTGTTTGCCTGTTTAAATTTTTTGTTGGATACTTCTAGTGCTGTGCTCGCATTTTTATTGGCAATTGCACCTCCAATACTTCCTGCAAGCGCTTTTAGGATTGCTTCTTCTTCTGTGTTGAAGATTTGCCCTTTGCTGCAGTCATCAAAACCGACAAATCCCCATAGCTTCGAGTTTATGATAATTGGTGCAAAAAGTATGCATTTAATATTTTGTGCTTCAAGTATTTCTCTGGTAAAATCGTCAAAGTTGTACGTGAAATCATTAATCGTCTCACCATTACTAAGGGTATGTAGTAGGTGAGGAAGGTATTCTTCAAATGGGAAATTTTGTAGTTCGGGATTGTTGATTTCTTTGGATATGCCCTCGTTTGTCCATTCAAATCGTTGGCTAATAAGGTATAACTTAGTATTTATGTCTTTGTGTGCTTCAAAAATGTATACTCTATCCCTGTCTGTTGCTTCTCCTATTTGCTTGAGGGCAGAGTTTACTGCATTTTCAAAATCTGCTGGAGATGAGGTTAATAGAATGTTGGATGCTTTTGCTACGCCATCTAAAATTGCGGCTTGTCTTTTTACTGTCCTCGCGTTTTGTTCTCTCTCAGAAATATTTCTGTATATCCAGAGATGGCCACGGTAGCTTTTGTCTATAAAAATGGGGATATAGTCGCGTTCTAGCTCAATGCCATTTACCATCTTTAGAGTATGGTTTAATGCTTGTTCGTTCTTATTTAAAGTTTCATCAATAACCTGTTTGAATTCCTCTGGGTTGATAAATAGGTGTTTGGAGTATTCTGCACTATCAGTGCAGTCCATCCCAACAAGATCCTCTGGCGACGCTGTAATTTGGAACAGCTCGCAAAAGAAATTATTTGCAAGTACTATTCTGCGTTTTTCATCTTCCACAAGTACTGCAGAATTCATGCTCGAAATTAGCGTCTTTAAACGAATATACGAGGCTTCTAGAATATGATATTCGGGCGCAGTTTTGTTTGCAAATGTCGCTATATAGAGTTGCTCATTTCCCTGTATTGTCTGCTCTATCTTTACATTGAACTTGTCATATAATAAGCAGGTCTCTGTTGTGGCTGTAATGTAAAGTGTGGACTGTATTTTTGCTGGAGAAAGTTCTGGGAAAAATGAGTTTATTTCTTTGTTTAGAATATCTTTCTTTTCTAAGCCCAGTAAATAGCAGGCCGCTTTGTTTATAAAAACGACAAGCCCTTTGGGGTTGAAAATCAAGAACGCTTCAACTAAGTCTTCAAGTATATTATAAAACGGGTTTAACTCATTCTGATGCTTTCTCATTACACGTCCTCCTTTTAGATCAATGTGGTAAGGTCAAGAGTTGGTTGAGCACCATTTGATAATCATTTCCTCAATAATGTCTATTTTGATGGGTTTACTAACGTAGTCGTCCATTCCTGCTTCGAAGCATGCTTCTTTGTCGGCACCTAGGGCGCTTGCCGTCATTGCCACGATCTTTGGTCGATATTCTTTGTATCGTGAAATTATTTGTTTAGTAGCTTCCAGTCCATCCATTTCAGGCATTTGCAGATCCATGAAAATCAAATCGTAGGGCTGCCTTTCTAGCGCCTCTAGCACTTCTAGCCCGTTAGCTGCAATATCTGCAGAGTAGCCATAAAAGGACAATGACTTGTTCATCAGTTTTTGGTTGATGGTGTTGTCTTCTGCGACTAGAATCGAGATAGGATATCGTTCTGCTAACAGCTTCGTTTCTTTATCAGAGTTTTCCTCTTTACTTGAATTATCTGCAATAAGGGAATGTTTGACTAAGGCGTTAATTACCGCGGATGTCTTTAATGGGAGCATTAGCTGGGTGTCAAGCTCGGGGTGGTTGCAATTTTTGTTTATGGCGTTTACAAAGATTGTTCGTGCCGATTCAGACTCCGCTTGGCATCTTTCGCTAAAAATAATTGTAGCCTCGGTTGGGGTATCTACAATGTTAAGGTTGATGGAATTTAAGATATTAGATAGCGTTGTTTTAATGCTTGCATTGCTGATCGAAAGGTATACTTTGTTTTTCTTTAGGTTGATTGGAATTATCGTGCAATCGGTGATATCGGTATTTTTTAAGTTGAGTGTGAAATAGAAGTTGGAGCCGTTTCCTTCTTGGCTATCTACATAAATGTGGCTGCTCATAAGTTCGAGTAGCCTGGAGGTTATTGCAAGACCAAGTCCTGTTCCTCCAAATCGACGGGTGATTGATGAGTCAACTTGTGTAAAAGGAGTGAATAGTTTGGATAGTTTGTCGCCAGGAATCCCAAGTCCTGAATCTTTTACCGAAAAGGTAATTTCAGACGTTTTAGTTGTCTTGTCTTTTCTTTTTAATTTAACGTCTATGTGGATTCCTCCTTCTTCGGTGAACTTAATGGCATTTCCAACTAAATTGACGAGAATTTGTCTAACGCGAGTGACATCTCCTAATACTTTGTGCTTTATGCTAGGACTGATGCAGTAGGTTAGGCTGGTGCCTTTTTGAGTGCTTTTTAGCCAGAAAAGGTCCACAACATCTTCGATGCATTGTCGGATATCAAAAGGATGTAGCTCCAGTTCCATTCTGCCCGATTCTATTTTTGAAAAATCGAGAATGTCGTTGATGATAGTCAGTAGCGCATCTCCGCTATTCCTAATTGTGTTTACATAGTCTAGCTGTTCGTCTGTTAGCTTTGTTTTTGCAAGTAGGCTCGTCATTCCTATCACGCCATTCATTGGTGTGCGAATTTCATGGCTCATGGTCGCTAAAAATTCTGATTTTGCTCGAGTTGCTTGCTCTGCTCTATCTAATGTTTCTAGCATTTCATCGTACATCAGCTTTCTGTCGGTAATGTCTTCCTTTAGAGCTATAAAGTGGGTTATTTCGTTGTCAGCATTCATAATAGGAGATATGGTGGCTGACTCCCAATAGTAGGTTCCGTCCTTTTTTGTATTGTAAATTTCGCCGACCCAGTTATTGCCTGCTTTGATCGTATCCCACAGATCCTTATAAAACTTTCTATTGTGAAAACCTGACTTTAAAATTCTTGGTGTATGGCCTTGCGTTTCTTGAGGGGTGTAGCCAGTTACCTCGGTAAATCGGTTGTTTACATATTCAATAACCCCATTGCTATCGGTAATTACAACGACTGTAGGGCTGTTTTCGATTCCTTTTGTAAGTTTTAGGATTTGTTCTTCCGAATGTTTCCTTTCTGTTATGTCGTTCTCAACGGCGATGTAGCTTTGAAGTTCTCCTTTTTCTCCATAGGTTGGAGTTATGTAAACTTCAACCCAGTAGCCTCGTCCATTTTTGCTGTAGTTGTATACTTCTGCTTTAAAGGGTTTTCCACTTAGTAGCCCTTCGTGAATTCTTTCTAGATCGCGCTTGCTGGTTAGCGGGCCCTGTAGAAATGTACCAGGGTTTTTGCCAATGACCTCTTCTTTTGTGTAGCCTGTTAGCTTTGTAAATGCGTCGTTAACCCATTCTACCTCCCTATTTGCATTCGTAATAACGATAATATTGGTAGATTGGCTTGCCACTAATGATAGGCGTTTTAGTTCGTTTTGGGCAAGCTTATCTTTTGTAAAATCGCGAAGAATGGCAATACCGTAAAGATTTTGGTTGGAGTCTCGGTTTATGGATGTTGTTACCTGTACCCATCTCCATTCTCCATTTTTATGGTGTATGCGGTATTCCATGTTTTCAGAAGGTAACCCTCTTACTAGATAATCTTTTACCTGCATGAGGTAGCTTTGAAGATCTTCAGGATGAACATACTCATGCATAGGGTGGTTGATGATTTCGTCTTGCTTGTATCCTAGCATCTTTTCGATGTTGGGTGAGACGTATAGCGTATGTCCTTGGAGGGATAGCGCTAGTATTACATCGCTGGCATTTTCTACGAAGCTGCGGAATTTTTCTTCGCTTTGACGGAGTTCTCTTTCATTCTTTTTTAGAACAGAAATGTCTTGGATCGTAGTCCATACAAGTGGTGTTTGGGTGACGTCGTTGGTTAGATAACCATTGATGACAACAGGAAGTTTTTCTCCATTTTTTTTGATGTAAACTTTTTCGTATGGTCCAAATTCGCCTTTTTGGGCAAGTTCTTGGTAGATATTATCATCAAGCGACTCGTATCCTTCGGGGGTTATATCCAAAAATGTTTTGCCAATGATTTCGTCGGCTGAATATCCCAGCATTTTTAGAAAAGCATTGTTGCATTCAGTATATTTTGACGTATGAAAATCTGTTTTGGCTACGCCTATTGGAATTTGCTCAAATAACCCTCTAAATTTTTCTTCACTAGCTTTAAGTCCTGCTGTTTTATTCTTTATTTCTGAAATATCTTGAATACTGGACCATACAATATTTCTACCTGTCTCATCTTGGGTGATAAAGCCTGTTGTAAGTACGGGGATTCTGCGACCATCTTTTGCCTTAAACTCTTTTTCGAAGGAGTCAAATGTTCTGGTACGAGAGAGCTTTTGAGCAACCTCTCTTTCTAGGCTTAGATATTCATCTAATGATACATCTCCGTATGTTATATTCTTAAATTCATCAGCAGTATAGCCTAGCATATTTAGGAATGCATTGTTTACTTCGATGAATTCGAAGGTGTCCAGATCTCGCATTACGATCCCTATTGGCGATAATTCAAAAAGGCTTCTGAATTTTTCTTCGCTTATTCGAATGGCTTCTGCCTTTTCTTTCTCTTTTGAAATATCTTGGATGCTTGTATAAATTCTCGTTTCTCCGTCTTTGTCAACGAAAGAGAAGCCTTGAAGAATGCAGGACATGGTTTCTCCATTTCTTTTCTTGAGAGGGATTTCGATTGGTCCAAATACGCCTTTCGATAGAATGTCTTTGGTAATGGAGGTTTTAATTTTGGAGTGCTCTCTTGTATTTTTATTAGTGTAGGGAAGTCGCTGTTTTAAATCTTCCTTTGAGTACCCAGTTATCCTAATTAAGGCATCGTTGCAGTCTACCAAGTCACCATGTAGGGTGGTAATGCTAATGCCGTATGGGTATTGTTCAAATAGCTGTCTAAAACGTTTTTCACTAAACTGGAGCTCCTCTTTTTTTCTATGCTCTTCGGTAACATCTTGTATGCTAATCCAAATTGTGGGTTGATTTTCTTTTGGATTGAGGCTGAAACCTTGCATGTGGCAGGCTATAAGTGAGCCATCTTTCTTTTTTAGATGTGCTTCGAAAGGAGAAAAATATCCCTTTTCTGCGGTTTCTTTCAGTAAATTTGGGACATTCTTATTGTATTCTTCTGGAATTGCAATATCTTCAAATGACTTCTGAAGTAGTTCTGAAGATGAAAAACCAAGCATTTCTGTAAATGCCTTGTTAAAATCAAAGAAAGTTCCTTCCCAGTTGGTCATTACAATGCCATAAGGTGTAAACTCGAATAGATGTCTAAACTTCTCTTCGCTTTGTATAAGTGCTTCTTGCTTACGTCTGTCTTCTGTAATGTCGTAAATGGTGGCCCAGATAACGGTTTTTCCCTCTTCGTTGGTTGAGAAAAAGCCATTTATTTCAGCAATAATAAGTTTTCCTTCTTTGGTGTAAATGTTGATTTCGAAGGTGTCGAGGATTCTGTTTTCCTTATAGCATTGGTATACAAATTGTTTTTTTTCATTATATTCATTTGGATCCATAAATTCGTAAAGTCCTTTTGCCAAAAGTTGCTCGCGATGGGAGCAAAGCAGGTTGGCAAATGCCGTATTGCAGTCAATGATTATTCCATCTAAGTCGGTGAGCATAATACCGTAAGATGATAATTCGAAAAGGCCTCTGAATTTTTCCTCGTTTCGTTGTATTTCAATATCTCGTTTTCGAATATCAGAAATGTCTTGAATCTCAGACCAGATTACATTATTCCCCTCGTCGTCTTTTGCCAAGAAGCCAGATAGGAGCACGGGGTATCTTTCTCCACTTTTACGGATGTACTCTTTAGCATACGGGCCGTACTTGCCCGTTTTTTTGAGGAACTCTATTTGTTGGACTTCTTGGTGTTCAAACTCTTTTGGAGTAATATCCCAATACTCTAACTCTCGGAGTTCTTCCTTGCTGTAGCCGAGCTGTTTTAGGAGAGCCTCGTTACATTCTAGGAAAGCGCCGGTATGAAAATCATTTACGGCTAGGCCCACAGGGGTAAGATTAAAAAAGCCTTTAAACTTTTCGTCGTTGCGGCGTAAGGAGGCTTCTATTTTTCGTCGCTCAAAGGAGTTAGATATAATTCCAGCAATTGTGCGAAGCATTTCTAGCTCCCACTTGTTCCATTCTCTATGATAGATACATTCGTCAAAACCAATGAATCCGTAATACTTCCCTTCTATATAAATTGGGTATTCTATTATGGAGAGAATCTCCTCCTTATCAGTAATGGCTCGTATATCATCCGGTAAGGTGGATGTATCATTACTGAAAAGCATGCCTTTTTCTTTGAGGATGCGTTTCCAAGAAGGTATAGCCTCGTAGCTTAGGTTTTGTAAATGCTCTTTTTCGGGGCTAATTCCTTTATTATGCCACTCAAATGTGTTGGAGGTGGTTTCACCCGTTGCATTATCCTCAAATATGTATACTCGGCTGACGTCAAGATGTTCCCCAACTTTTTGTAAGGCGCTTTGAATCTTCTCTTCAAAATTGTCAAGCGTATTGAATGAAGTTGCAATTTCTGATATAATCTCCTGCTGTCTTAGATTTTTTCGTAACGATTCTTCTGCTTCTTTTCTGTCTGTAATGTCGATGTGGGTACCTACTGCACGCAGTGGCTTTCCTTCCATATCTCTTTCAGTTACTCTTCCCGTATCTAGTATCCATTTCCATTCGCCATTTTTTGTTTTAAGGCGATGCTCGCTTTTGTAGATTACGGTTTCTCCATTAAGATGTTTTTGAAGTTCTTCGTAAACTCGCTCTTTATCGTCAGGATGGAGCAGGTCGTTCCAGAATGATACTTTTTTATTGATTTCAATAAGATTGTATCCGAGCATATTGGCCCAGCGGTTGTTGTAGTATGTATCGCCTGTTTTAATATTCCAATCCCATAGGCCAGCCTCGCTACCTGTTAGGGCCATGTCCACTCTTTCACGGCTTTCTTGAATCAAGTTCTCTTGCGATTTTCGCTCGGTAATATCAAGAGCAAAACCTCGGATTCCTACAACTTCATTATCGGAGTTGGTTATTGGGCGAGTGTAGATTAGGACGGTATATTTTTTACCTGCTTTATCTACAACCATGTACTCTCTAGGGAAAGGGATGTGCTCTTTTGTCGACCGATTAAAATTCATTTGAGCACGATCTTTATCTTCTGGGGCAAATATTGAAATTAGGTTATACTTTCCTTCTTTTAATGATATCGGATCGTATCCAAGCAGCTGCATTCCTTCAGCATTTAAATAGCGAAACGTTCCGTCTGTTGCGACGTCGAATGCAATTTCGGGTGTTTGTTCTACAAAGTTCTTATAGTTGTTACGTTCATTGTTTTGTGCCTCATAGTCTAGGCATAGCAATGCGGATTGTGCCAGTTTTAAATTAATTTTATCTAGCGTTTCTAAGTCTTTTTGATTAATATTTTGCTTAAGCATTAGTGCGAGTAATCCATAGCCTGAAAGATCCATCAGAACAAGAAAGCCCTCTGGTAGTTCTGTTACGACAGGTAGTTTTTGTTTCGCAACTTCGATAATATCTAGTTGTTGTTGTATTTCATTTAATATTGATGTAGGGTTTGTGTTGGTAGGGTAAATGTTTATTGGATTTTGATTAATATTTTCAATGCTGATATCGTATACTCTAATAATAGCACCCCAAATTGCATTTAGCTCGTTGGTGTAAGCAGCTAATGCTTGTTCTAGCATTTCCTTTTTATCTAGATTATTCCCAATCGAAAGGGAAATCTCTAAAAAGTTGATTTTGTATGGATGGCTATTTTCTTTCATAACGTAAAAAAAAAATTGCGAGACGTTATTCGGTGGTTATGCTCGTTTGGCTCTTTCCCAGTTAACTGTTTGTGTGTGGTTTAGGTACCGGAAGAAACCTCTAAAAACGGCGTAGTTCATTATGTAGAAGAAGTAAGGAATAAAAAGTCCCTTGATGTGTAATTTTTTATTTTCTAGTATGTAGCCAACTAATGCAAGGAGATAAAAAGCTATTTGTAAAAATAGTGTCCAAGTGTAGATGGAATCAAGCGAAAAACCTTCTCTGATTGCAATGTATGTGTTTGTGAGTAGAATTATAAGAAGGCTCAATGGAGCTAGAGTCCAGCGCAAAACTCGATGCGAGATGTACTGGAATGAGAGTAATCCATACTTGAGTATATTGAGAAGAGGGGATAATCGTACGATGCTTTGTATCCCTCCTGCTGAAATTCTAATTTTTCGTTTAAGTTCTTCCTTTACGTTAGCTGAAGCTTTTTCGGCTGCATAAGCTTCGGGATCGTATTTTATTTTGTATCCACGAAGGGCAATGCGCATCGAAATCATGAAGTCGTCTAGAAGCGTGTCTTTTTCTACTTCCTCAAACAGTTCTGTTCTGATTGCAAACAGTTCTCCTGCTGCACCGACAACAGAGTTTAGTTCAGAATCCCAACGTTTAAGGGTTGATTCGTACTTCCAGTACGCGCCTTCTCCTGCTGATGCGGCGGCCTCTTTTTCGTCTAATAAAATTCTTTTCTCACCAGATACGCAGCCTACTTTAGGGTTAGCGAATAGGGCTACGATTCGGCGTATAGAGTCTTTCCCTAGATGTGTGTTGGCGTCACAAAAGATGGTTATTGGGGTTTTTACGAGCCTCATGCCTCTATTGATAGCTCCAATTTTACCCGCTCTTCCCTCTTGATGCTCTACTACGGCCTGTGTATATTGACGAATAGCTTCTGGAGTGCCGTCATTGGAACCATCGGTAACCCATAGTATGGTTAGCTTACTTGCTGGATAGTCGAGCTGAAGCGTGTTGTGCATTTTCTCGTCTACATAATCCTTCTCGTTATAGGCGGCAATAAGCAAGGTTACGTCGGGCTCATAGTTGGTGTTGGCTCGCTCTTGCTTTCCCGATAGGCGTTTTATTTTAACAAGAATGTACAGAATTAAAGCATAGCCAATGTATGCGTAGAATATGATTGCTGCACATAGCCAGAATATGATTTTGGGTGCTAGCATTTGATGTTAGTTTATAGTTAACTTTTTCTACAGGGCTACCTGTATCGGTTTTTCCCATGTCTGAGTCGCTGGGTTGTATTGTTTTATGATTTTGGCCGGGTTACCACCCGCTACACAATAGTCAGGAATCGAACGGGTAACAACACTTCCTGCTGCAATCACACTGTGTTTACCAATAGTAACACCAGCAACTACAACAGAGTTCGATCCAATCCAAGTTTCGTCTCCAATTATTATTTCGGAGGTGGTTACAGGTTGCTTCCATATTGGAGTCGTAACGTCTTGGTACCCGTGGTTTAGCCCAGAGCATACTACATTTTGGGCAAAGCGAACGTCGTTGCCAACTGTTACGGGGCCAATAATTACGCTCCCGATGCCAATTCTTGTGTTATTTCCAATATACACATCTCCTACGCCGTTGTTTAAAGTTGCGTAATCTTCTACTGTCGAGTTGGACCCAATGCTGAAGTTGCGAAAGGGGAGTAGATCGTTACGTACTGATCGGCATATGGTTGTATGCTTTCCTCTTTTATGCTTAAACGGGTTAAGCAAGAGCCTCACCCAAAGGCGAGGTCTTGCTTGATTTCTTGGCATAAGTAGCCAAATAGTTAACCGTTTAAGAGCTTTATTTTCTTTGATTTTATCTTTGATGCTCATCTATTTAGTGTAAATTTTGCTACTGTTTCTATAGCCTGATTTATCTAAATACCAGTCAGTCTTGACAGTTCCTCCTGATTCGGCCCAAGGGGCGAAAAAGTTGAAGGCATCAATGATTGGTGTATTTTCTGTTGGATAGTCAAACTTGTCAAGGAAAATGATGCCCCAAGGTAAATTCTTGTAAGTCTTATAGAACTTCTTTTTGGCGGGCTGTGTGTTGTCTTGAGCGGTCATAAAGAGACTTGCATCGGCTTTACCTGTTGGGATCATGTTTTGAAGATGAACCTCTTTTCCTCTTATTTGATTTACAAATATGAATGGGTTGTATGGAGGATTGCCCATTGCTGCAGGATTTTGAGGTGTGCTGAACAAAATTTTAAAGGTAATAGGCTCAGGCGTGCTGTATGGTGAACCTACTGTGGTATTTACGCCGCTACCTCCTCCTGTATACTTAAGGATATCATACCCATCGTCGAAGGCGATGTAAATTGCTTCGTCCGAAACATTGTTGTAGGGGTTATTTACAGGAACTTCGAGGCCATTGCCACCTAATGTGGCGATACCATGCTTAATGAGCGAACCCTGAACACCCTTAAATGTGGTTGTGGCAGACGATATGGTGTTAGAGGGAACTCCAAGCGCCATCCCAAATCCGTTGTGGTAGCTAGCTCCCATTGCCTTTAGTATTAGCTCACCATTAACTTCTACCACTTTGTTACTGGCATTGGTTATTTGGTTAATCTTGTAGTCAATAACCATATCATTTATATCGTAGTCGCCTTTGGCTGGCCATAAATCTTCGTATGCCAAAGTTCCATAGGTCGAAGATGATGGATACCAGTTGTTAAAGGCCTTACTTGGATCCTTTGGATAATCGTCAGAGGTGTCTGGAATTCCGTCTCCATCGGCATCTGGTTTGCTATTCGAGTATTTCATTGGAGGTAAATCTCCTGTTTGGATAGCTGTTACAGGGTTGGAGGTTACGTAAAAAACGGCATCGTTAAAGTCGTTGTCAGAGCCTTGGTCTCTTTTGATATCTTCAAACCCTAGAAGAACTTTATCGCGGGTGTTGTCATAAATAAGCACATTGTGTTGGCGTATATTCTTAGCATCAGGGGCAACTACCGTTTCGCTATTAAATTCGGGATCGGAGTAGAAAACCCAGTTCCAGTTATTGGCGGTAATGGTTCCATTTCTGAATCCATCGGATAGGCATACCCAGCCGATTCCTGTGTTTGCAGGGAATCTTCCAATTTTTACCTTATCACCAGAGTAAAGACCTCCACCGCTATTATAGTAGGAAACGTTGGGGAGAATAATGAATATGGTATCAATTTTATCTTTACTTGTAAATGGTTTATTTAGGTTGTACTTATAGTAACCGAGCACATTTCTATATCCAGCACCTTCGTGTACAAACGTTACCCATACATCCGAAAGCTCCTTTATGATAACGTTGGTTTCATTAGTCTTTGCAAGGTATGGTAAGTTGTAATCGGGCACAGGATAGCGTTCGGGGAGCGATGCGTTGACATCATCAAGGAAGGCTGCATCTACAACGTCTCGCTTTGCCTCTAGGTTATTTGGAACTCCATTTGAGTTAAAATCTGCAATGGATTTAAATACGGTATTTCCAACCTTGAAGTTGATACTTCCATTGGTTGCGCTTGCCGACTTCATGGCGCTAACGCTTTTGGATGGCGCCCCATACGTTACAGAAGCAATGTTGTTTACGATTTTAACGGTTACATCTCCTGGTATACCAATATATTGGGGTACAAATTGAACCGAATCAAAGTAAGCTGGGGCGGTGATGTATGCTTGTGCAGCTCCTTTTGAATCTGTTGCAAAGGTCTGCACTAGCCTTGATTCACTTCCATTCTTTAAATATGCATCGAAGCGTACGCCCACAAGTGGGTTTCCGTTAACATCAGCAGCATTTACTACAAGTTGCACGTTGCTGCCTGTTGTAAAGTTAAAGTTGTCTGGAATAACCAAATTGTCAATGGTTGTTGGAGTCGGATTCGGAGTAGGATCCGTACTACTGTTTTTGGTGCACGATTGTGCTACAATCAGCGCCGCTGCTATGGCGGCATAAACCTTTAGCCTCATTGCTCTTTGTTTTAGTTTGTTCTATTAATCGATAAAATTTGCTTAACCTCATTACCTCTTTAACAACAGGTGTTTTGTTGTTGCAATTATTTAATAGCTAAATAGCTGTTAAATATTGTTTTGGCGAGCCTTTCCCATGTAAAGGGTTGTGCTCTTTCTTTTCCTTTCTCAACTAGCGATTGTCGTAAGCTATCATCAGAAAGAAGTTTTCTTATTGCAGCTGCAAGCTCCTCTGGTGCCGATGGGCTTACAAGCAGTGCGGCGTCACCTGCCACTTCGGGCATCGACGTTACGTTTGATGTGATAACAGGTATGCCCGAAGCCATTGCCTCAATTATTGGGATACCAAACCCTTCGGAAAATGAAGGGAAAAGGAGCATTTCCGCCATCTGGTATATGGTGGGTAGATGTTCCGATTTTATATAGCCTATTAGCTTTATTGATGGATACAGATGGGGTAGCTTTAACTCATTTAGCGTTTTATAGAGATATTCCTCCTCTATCCCTTTTATCACCAATGCTGGAGTTGCCGTTGGGAATGATGCTAGTTCTAGGGCATACGCTTTTAGTACGCCTGCAAGGTTCTTGCGAGGTTCCTTGTTCCCTAAGAAAAAGAGATAGCGATCGGGGAGTTGGTAATGTTCTTGTATCTCCTGTCTAGTCAATTCATCCGATCTTTCAAAAAAGGCTGGACTTACTCCGTTGTACACCACCTGTATTTTTTCGGCTGGGAGTTTTAACCTTTTTGATATAACCTCTCGCTGGTAGTTCGATACGGTGAATATTACTTCCGCCTTTTGAGCGGCTCTAGGTGCTATAAATCGGCGGTAAAAGTTGCCGAATCGTTGGTATGACGATCCTCCTTTTTTGCTAAGCAGGTAGTTCTTTTCTAAGAAAATAATGTCGTGCAGGGTTAGAAAAAGCCTGCATTTACCTCTTAGCGGAGCGGTGTTAGAGGTGCAGTGTAGTATGTCTGGCCTATACTTTCTGAGCCAGCCCGGCAATGCCACCTGCTCCCAGTCGGGATAGCTTTTGCCTTTTAGAAATATGATTTTAAAGTTAGGAGTCTCCTGTAGGCAAATATCTTCATCCTCCTTTGTTAGGATAAAGTATTCGTTTACGGTATCGAGTTTTTGTAGCTCGCGAATCATTTCTAGTGCTACTACATCCATACCGTGCTTGCGAGGGCGGAATATGCGCTGTGCTTCAATGGCTATGCGTAGCCTCTTTTGTGGTTGATTGTTCTCCATGTGCCGTATGTATGAATGTTTTGTTGGCTCCTTTAAGCTTAAATAGCAGCAGTAGCATGTTTATAAATGTTGAGGGGATCGCCATCATGGCTCTTAGCATTTGCTTGCTGTAAAGTTTTCGGGGGATGGATATTAGCAGTGCTCCAATGGTTATGGTAAACGATGCTGCCCATTGCATCCAACTCGGCGTAACGTTAGCAATGGCCGATGCTAACCCCAGAATAAGGATTAGTCCAGGTAGCAGTAAGCGGGGTACCTGAATTCCTTGTACTACCTTGTCGGCATAGTCTATCCGTCCTTCGAGTAGCGCTTTAAACCCAGACTTATAGTAGCGACCAAAGTAGTGTAGCTGAGCCGATAGCCACCGGCGGCGCTGGTTTTGGAACACCTCCTGCCGTTGAACCTTTTCGTCTAGCACGTAGGCGTCTAGTACGTAATCTATCTTTATTCCTCTATCGATAAGGCGCAACTCCAGCTCGCGGTCGAAGCCCCCAATGGCATCTATCTCTGCCATGATGCTTTTAAATAGCCGAAATTCGAAAACCATTGCCGAGCCAATAAGCGCACTAGATAGCCCTGCAATCCGATGCCCTTGCCTAAAAATGTGGTTATTTATCTCTTCGCTTATGGCGTCCAAGTAGGCTAGGTGGGTATTCCTGTTTTTGGCAATTCGATGTCCCTGAACGGCTACCTGCTGATGCTTAAACCGTGTAGCCATCTTCGCCAGAAAGTCATCTTGCATTAGGTTGTCGGCATCGAGAATAGCCACCGCATCATACTCCTTGGTAAGGGAATCTAATGCTGCATTTAGCGATTTGCTTTTGGTGCTTTTCTCAAATATTACTTCCAAAACGTTTACTGGTATTCGCCTTAAGGTCTCCACCGTATCGGGGGCAAGCGAGTCGGCTATCACCAGCACGTCAAAGTAGTCGTAGGGGTAGTTATGCTCGGCCGCCTTTTGGGCCGACTCTATGATAACCGCATCCTCCTTATACGACGGAATTAGCACCAAGAAGCTGATGCCATGCGAGCGAGGCGTATGCTTTTTACTTCCTAGGTGCCCTGCTATTGCAAACAGCATAAAGTAGATAGCCCAAAACGATAGGTACACGTAGGCTACCCATAACAGGAGGCTAAGTAGTGTACTCATATCGTTTCGAATTTAGGTGCCATAATATCGAGCGAACAAGGGCCTTGCGGTGGTTCGGCTCGCGGTATACTAGGGTGGTGATAATTCGTTTGGGGACGGCTACTCCGAGGAAGTAGGCAACGCCTGCAACGCGCGTTACGCCGCTGGTGTTGCGCCTTAGAAACAGCAGCCGGTTGCGGTTGAGGTAGTAGGTTTTGAGCGGACTTTGCTTACCCGTACTTACCGACTCCTTATGGAATACAACCGATTCGGGTACGTACATTATTCGGTAGCCTGCCTTTTTTATGCGCTCGCACCAGTCCAGCTCCTCGTAGTAAAGGAAGTAGCCTTCAAACATTTCGCCAACTCGGTTAATCACCTCGCGCGAGGTAATCATGGCAGCACCGTGAGCAAAGGCGGTTTCCTGTGGGATGTTGTACTGTCCCTCGTCAACTTCGGCATAGCCTATGGCCTGGTTGCGCATGGTTAGGTAGTTTAGCGGAGTGCTTCCGGCATACTGTATGGTATCCGGATGGTAGTAGAACCTAATTTTAGGGCTGGCCATTCCTACCTTATCCTCCTGCATTACGGCTACCAGCGGCTCTAGAAAATCTACTGGAACTTCAATGTCGTTGTTGAGGAATAGCAGCAGCGCTCCCTTGCTTTCCAGTAGACCAAGGTTATTTCCTCCGGCAAATCCCAAGTTCTCGTTGCTGGCAATAACCTGTACCCACGGTTCTTCTTCCGCTATCTTGGCCGCATCGTTACTGCCCGAGGCGTTATCTACCACCAGCACTTCTATGTTCGGATAGGTAATTCGTTTAAGCGATTCGAGCAGCGCAATGGTAACATCGGCCTGCTTGTAGTTTACCGTAATGATGCTAACTAGGGGCGTTCTTTCCATTGGTATTAGGATTTGATGCGGTTCACACTCTTTCTGGTTTCTTCACTTGGCACTTCTCTATCTGCTCGTATATCTTGCTCACAAAGTTTTCCCAGGTATGGGTAGCCGCATAGGCTATCCGAGCCGCCTGACGCTCTGGCGAATCTTCTGTCAGCGCTTTTTCTATCATCTTCAGGTACTCTTTGGCTCCTGTGGCAAGGTATACCCAGCTGCCGAAGTACTCCATAAACACGGTTTTGGTGGCAACGGTGGCCCGTCCTAGGGCTAGGTATTCATCTATTTTAAGCGGATAGTTCCAGTTGGTGATAACGTTTACGGCCTGTGGGTTAATGGCCACATCAAACCCTTTGATAAAGTTGGGTAGCCGGTTTACGGGTTGCGTGGGGATAAAGTGCACGTGCTTAAACTCGTGCAGCCGCGAGCGCCTAAAGGCCTCATCTTCGGGACCTACCAGCACAAGGCTCCACTTCGGACGATCGATCGCAATCTCCTCCAGCAGCTTAATATCTAGCCTGCGCGAGGTAAGGCTTCCGGTGTAGCCTATAATGGGGCGGCGGATGCTGCTCAGCTCGGGAGCAACCTCTAGCGTCCCCTGCGGATCGGAGTACAGCGATACGTCGCACCCCTGCCCAATCATAAACGTTTGGGGGTTAAACTGGCGGCAGTAGTCGGCAAAGTAGTCCGAGTTGCAAAATACCAGATCGGCCTTGGCCACCAGCTCTTCCTGCATCTGGGTGCCGTGCTTCTTGTGGTAGTCTACCGCAATAACGTTATCCCTAAGTAGGTAGATGTATAGCGTTGGCTTCAGCATCTCCTTCAGGAAGAAGCCATTCAGCATCGAGTTGTCGTTAAAGATGATGTACTCCTCCATCCCCAGGCGGTTGCAGGCGTAGGCTATCTCGTTGGCTAGCCGCTGGTCGTTCATCCGGTTAAATACCTTATACAGCTCCTGAGGCTCAATAAAGTTAACCGATTCGGCCACCTTGCGGGGGGTTAGCACCCACAGCGTGTCGGACACCTGCTCCAGGCACTCCTTCTTTCCGCCAATAACCTCCAGCCGGCGGCGCACCCGGGCGTCCGAGCGCTGTAGCATCCACTCGCTGCGCGTAAGCGGCGGGTTTACAAAAAGTACGCGGTTGCTCTTAGCTACCTCTTGGGCAATATTCTTGGCTGTGCTGCCTATCGATAAGTCCCATGGCTGAAGCCCTATAAATACGAAGTTACGTCCCCTTACCATAACGCGTCGGTATTTGCGGTTTTACTTTTGCATACCTACAAAACAGCAAACCCCCACCAAAAGGTAATTTTGAAAGGGAGTTTAATGTTTGTTTACAGAAAAAATATTGCGGGAGGTTGTGCTATTGGGATTCTGGTGTTTTGATGGCTTTAAGTGGGTGGGTTTCCCCTGCCATCTTGTCATATTCTCCCATTTCCCCAAACCGAGGCGAGACCGAAGAAAGACCGAAGGAAGACCGAACCTACACCGAACTTTGAGGGCTGCCAAAATGGCGTAATACGGTCATCGAAAAAAAATAGTTTAGGAATATTTGCAAGTTGGAAAAATTGCTAAACTTAACGCGGTGGCTTTTTAAACGGCTGGTGACTATTGTGTTGTCGGGTTTTTTGAGGAGTTGTCGTTAACTATTCACCAAGGCATAATATTATTAATAATTTAAAATTTCAGCCGTATGGCAGAAGTAAAAAACAACATCGTCACTCAAGGTGCGAGTGGCATGCTCGGAGACATGATTGTCTTTCGTCAGGTTAACGGTAAAACCATTATGGCAACCAAACCTCGGCAGTCCGAGAAGAAGTCTGAAAAGCAAATCGAGCATCAGGCTAGGTTTCAGAAGGCAACAATTTATGGTAGGTCGGCGGTGGCTAAGCCCGAGCTAAAATCGGAGTACGAGTCGGCTGTTGGCGAAAAAGGTAACTCGGCCTACCAGGTTGCTGTTGCCGATTTTTTAAATGCGCCAAGCATTCAGGAGGTCAACCTCTCTAAGTACCACGGTAATGTAGGCGATGTTATCTCCATTCTGGTTACCGACGATTTTAAGGTTCAACGGGTAGAGGTCGAGATTCACGATCCCGACGGCACGCTGGTCGAGGCTGGTAGCGCCGTTGCTGGTTTTGGGGTAGAGTGGGTGTACACCGCTACCGTAAAGAATGCGAGCTTGGCTGGCGATAAGATAACCATCACCGCCTTCGACTTGCCGGGTAACACCGATGTCGAAGACAAAACGCTTTAGGCTAAAGGCTCCTTCGGGGGCCTTTTCCTTTTTTTGGGGGATTAAAAGAGCTTAAACCGCTTCAGCTTCTTCTGCTCCTGCAGGTAGCCCTGCTTATCAAACTGGTAGAGTAGGGCCGGCTTGTGGTTTACCTTGGTCTCCTTCTCCTCTAGCTGGATAAGAAAGGGGAACTTCTGCAGCCTCTTTCTAAAGTTTCGGTTGTCGATGTCGATACCCAGCGCCGCCTCGTACAGGTTTTGCAGCTGCCTAATGGTAAACTTTCTGGGCAGCAGCTCAAAGGCAATGGGTGTAGCCTGCAGGTTGCTGCATAGCCGTTCTAGCCCCTTTAGGATGATCTCCTTGTGGTCAAACGATACCCGCTTTAGCTCCTGCACGTTGCACCACATGGTCTTCCCCTGTCGGGTAATTCTAAGCACGCTCTGGTCTATCTTTACCAGCGAAAAGTAGGTAACTGTAATGATGCGCTTGGAGGTGATGCCGTAGGTTGCCTCAATCCAGCGCCTATCCTCCTCGCTCTTTATGCGGTTGGGGTTCGAGAATACGTGCAGCTGCTCTAGGTAAACGTTCTTCAGCCCCGTAAGCGCCTGAAGCGTATTCTTGGCGCTCGTGTCTAGGTCCTCCTCCTCCGAAATCATGCTTCCTGGGAGCTTGTACTCTGGGGAGCCATCGTCCAGCAGCTGCCTCTCTACCAGCAGTACTTTTAGGGTACTTCCGTCAAAGCCAAAAACCACAATATCAACGGAAACAGAAGGGTTGGTTATAGCATTCATGGTAGTAACGTTTATTCCTGTACTTGGTTTTAAGAGGCCGAAGATAGGAATTTATACAAAAAAGGGATCGGCTGCGGGCTGGTTTTTATGCCGCCCGATGGTGGGCGTTTGAGTAGGGGCATAAAAAAACTCCTGCAATACTATTGCAGGAGTTTTGTTTGGGTACCCAGAGCCGGGATCGAACCGGCACGGATTGCTCCACTGGTGTTTGAGACCAGCGCGTCTACCGATTCCGCCATCTGGGCGTTTGCGGTGCAAAGATAGAAATATTATATCTAGTTGCAAGGCCTGTGCCGACAAAAAAATCGTTTGTTTGCAAATTAACCGTTGCTGCTTGCGCTTGTGGTGGCCTCCTGCTGCTCTTTAAGCAGGTTCGATACGGTGTTGTATATCGATTCAGGGTCTATACCGCACTCTTTATGCAGCTGCTGAACGGTGCCATGCTCAATAAATCGATCAGGAATACCAAGTCGAACGATTCTGTTGGTGTAGCCATGGTCTGCCATAAACTCTAGTACCGCGCTGCCAAATCCACCCTGAATGGCTCCATCTTCAAGCGTAACCAGCTGCTTGTAGGTCTTCATAATGTGGTGTAGCAGCTCCTCGTCTAGGGGCTTTGCAAAGCGCATATCGTAGTGCCCAATCGAAATATTCTGTTTTTCGAGACGGCTAACCACTATTTGTGCAAGATTTCCTGGATGGCCCAACGAGAGGATGGCCAGCTGGCTACCTTCCGATAGGGTTCTTCCCTTTCCAACCTCTATCTCGCTAAATGGCTGGCGCCAATCGTGCGTAACGCCACGTCCTCGGGGGTAGCGAATCGAGAATGGACCTTTCCCTAGCTGGGCGGTGTACATCATATTTCGAAGCTCCACCTCATCCATAGGTGCGGCAACTATCATGTTGGGTACTATGCGGAAAAACCCTATGTCATACACTCCGTGATGGGTAGGACCGTCCTCTCCAACAATGCCACCTCTGTCTAGGCAGAAAACTACATTCAAGTTTTGTAGCGCCACATCGTGGATTACCGAGTCGTACGCTCGCTGCATAAATGACGAGTAGATGTTGCAGAAAGGGATGTAGCCTGCTGCGGCTAGTCCAGCCGAGTAGGTTACCGCATGCTGTTCCGCAATTCCTACGTCAAAGGCACGGTCGGGCATTTTCTCCATCATGGTATTAAGCGAGCATCCCGAGGGCATGGCAGGCGTAATACCTAGTATTTTTGGATTTTTCTCGGCTAGCTCCACAATCGTATCTCCAAATACATCCTGGTATCGGGGTGGCGATATCTGCTCCAACGGCGTAGAGACTCGCATCCCTGTTTCCTTGTCGAAAACACCAGGGGCATGCCAAAGTGTCTGATCCTCCTCTGCAGGCTTGTACCCTTTTCCCTTTTTGGTAAGTACGTGTAGCAGCTTCGGTCCGGGGATGTCCTTTAAGTCGTTAAGCACCTGCGATAGGCGAACCACATCATGCCCATCAACTGGACCAAAATACCTGAAGTTGAGCGATTCGAAGAGGTTGCTTTGCTGCAGTAGGGCTGTTTTTACCCCAGACTCCAGCTTCTTTACATACCGACGGGCAACTGGACCTAGCTTGGCCACGTTGCCAAGTATATTCCACACATCCTTACGCATCTTGTTGTACGTTTTGGAGGTGGTGATATCGAGTAAATACTCCTTTAGCGCACCAACATTAGGGTCGATGGCCATGTTGTTGTCATTAAGAATAACCAGCAAGTCTGATTTCTCTGCTCCGGCATTGTTTAAGCCCTCAAAGGCCAGCCCCGCAGTCATCGAGCCATCGCCAATTACGGCTATAACCTTACGATTCTCTTTGTTGAGTTTGGCCGCGATAGCCATACCCAGCGCTGCCGATATGGAGGTCGAAGAGTGTCCCACTCCGAATGCATCATACTCGCTCTCCTCCATTTTAGGGAAGCCGCTTACGCCCTTGTATTTTCGGTTGGTGTGAAAGCTCTCTTTTCGGCCTGTTAGTATCTTATGGGGGTAGGCCTGATGGCCGACATCCCAAACCAGCTTATCGTATGGTGTGTTGAATACGTAGTGTAGGGCAACAGTCAGCTCAACAACCCCCAAGCCGGCACCAAAGTGGCCAGGGTTTGTCGATACCTGTTCTATGATAAAATCGCGCAACTCCGTGCAAACTTGCTCGAGTTGAGTCTCATCCAGCTGCTTTAAATCCGAAGGATAAGTAATTCCATCCAGCAGCTTTTTTGAATCTTCAGCCATTAGTAGTTCCAAATCAATCGTGCAAAGTTAAAAATTACGAAACAGAAAAGCTCCATATTTAGGATTATTAGGTTTGAAGTTGGAATGTTTTCCCTATTTTTAACGGAGTTAACGAAGCACAACAAAATGCATCAACATAAAACCAGCTTACTACCTATGAATAGTGCAACAAAAACACTTTTGCTAGTAGTACTTGGCGGTGCCTCGCTCTTTTCGTGCGTGCCAGCCAAGCAGTACAACCTTCTAAAAGACAACAGCCAAAAGTGCGAAGAGGAGCGTAGCCGCTTTAGCCGCGAAAATGATTCCCTAAAGATTCAGGTTAGGGAACTTTCGTCGAAGAAAGGGGTGTTAGAGCGCGAAAAGTCAGCGCTAATCTCCGATAGCACCAAGCGACATATCTCTTTTGCTACGCTGAACGATGATTACGCAAAGCTGCAGGATCGGTATAACGACTTGAACTTGGCGCACGAGGCCATTCTAAAAGGTACCCAAAGCGAAACGAGGAAGCTATTAGCCGAAATACAGCGCTCTCAAAACCTGCTTCAGCAGCGCGAAGATTCGCTGCATAAGCTCGAAGATATTCTTAACGCACGAGGCAGAACAATCAATATGGCTCAAGGTAAGCTCGATTCGTTAACCCAAAATTTGCAGGATCAGAATGCTAAGCTCATTGACCTTCAACGTATGCTTGCAAGGCAGGATTCGTTAAGCAACGCTTTGCGTCAAAAGGTTAAAAATGCGCTTGTCGGATTTGAAGGCAAGGGCTTAACCATTACTCAGAAGAACGGGTTGGTTTACGTTTCGATGGAGGACAAGCTGCTATTCAAATCGGGCAGTTTCGAGATTGATGCACGAGGAGCTGAGGCAATAAGGGAGTTGGGGAAGGTGCTTGCACAGAATGGTGATATCAATATTATGATCGAGGGCCATACCGACGATGTTCCCTACAATGGTAAGGGAGAACTTAAAGACAACTGGGACTTGAGCGTAAAACGATCTACCACGGTGGTTAGGCTGCTATCCGAAAATAAGGGTATCGATCCAACTCGAATTACAGCGGCTGGTAGAGGTGAGTTTTTACCAATCGACAAAACAAAAACATCGCAGGCTCGCCAAAAAAATAGGCGTACGGAGATTGTGCTTACGCCAAACCTTCAGGAGTTGATGCAGATAATAGATAAAAATTAGATATTTCCATCTAAAAAGGCGCTTTACTAAGCGCCTTTTTTATTGGCCATAAAATTCTACTCTGTGGATGGCCGCTCCGAGGGGAATCCGCAGCTGAAACTTATCAACGAATTGGCTGTTGGCTTCAACCTCTATCGATCCGCATACCTGTTGCTTCGCCAGTAACGTGATTTTGTGAATGCTGTTTTCATCTAGCGAGATGTAGGTGTCAACCTTACTCGTAGGCTGCTCGCTTTCTTTTCCTCCGCGGGATAGATACGCCAATCCTTTACCAACCTTTCGAAAGCCAAGCTCTCCTTTTAGGTAGGTCGATGAGGCGTATACGGGGAGAGTCGTGGAGTCGCCCCTCTCGTTAAACCCGATTGCTTGTATAATTTGAGGGTCGAAGGTTGCCGTGAGGCTATCTAAATTCAGAAAATGAAGTACAAAGAGGAGCTTACTTCCTGAAGCATGGTAAGCGGCAACCCAAATCTCCGATTTCCCCTCTTTTGAGATGGCGAAGTGCTGTCCTATTGCTTCAAAAGAGTGCTGCGAGCTGTTGCTTAATGGGGTGAGATTGGTTACACAGCCGCTAAAAGAGGCTGCAAGTAGTGTTAATGTTAGATAGTAAGCACCTACAACGGACATCCATCGGTAAAATGGGATCCTCATGCGGTATAACTTTTAAAATTTACTTAAACTATATAATAGGCTAAAAATCAACATCCATTCTTTTACGACATTCGTAAACAACTCTTTCTGTTTGTTTGTTTAAAAAAGAGCCAATTTTTTGATGTACTAATTAACTATTCGATTAGTTGTGCTTTACCGTATATTTGAGCTAGAAATATTACTATGAGCTGGATTAAAGACCCCAAAGACCATAAGCCGCAGTTTAGCGCGCTCGAACTTCTTAAGTATGTAGGGCCAGGTTTGCTGGTAACCGTAGGTTTTATCGACCCAGGTAACTGGGCTTCTAACTTAGCCGCAGGTGCCGACTATGGTTACGCATTACTTTGGATGGTAACCTTGTCTACCATACTTCTAATAGTGCTACAGCATAATGTGGCACACCTTGGTATAGCAACCGGATTGTGCCTCTCTGAGGCTGCCAATAAGTATTTCAAACCACGAACGGCTAAAGCCTTTCTCGGTTCGGCTATGCTTGCTTCTATTTCCACCTCTCTAGCAGAAATACTAGGTGGCGCAATTGCCCTTAACATGCTTTTTTCTATTCCTATAAAGATTGGCGCATTGCTGGTGTTGGTATTTGTTCTGATTATGCTTTTTACCAATAGCTACCAGGTTATCGAAAGGTGGATTATCGCCTTTGTATCTATTATCGGGCTGTCGTTTATTTATGAGCTTTCGTTGGTTAATATCGATTGGGGGGCAGCTACTAAAGCTTGGGTTGTCCCTTCATTTCCTGAGGGATCTATGGTGATAATCATGAGCGTATTAGGCGCCGTTGTTATGCCGCATAATCTTTTTCTGCACTCGGAGGTGATCCAAAGCCGCCAATGGAATTTATCTGACGAAAAGGTTATAGAGAAGCAACTGAAGTACGAATTTTTTGATACGCTATTTTCGATGGTTATCGGTTGGGCTATTAATAGCGCGATGATACTGCTTGCCGCTGCCACCTTTTTTGCCGCAGGGCAAGGTGTTACAGAGCTACAGCAGGCCAAGAATTTGCTTGTTCCGCTAGTTGGTAGCAACGCTAGTAACATATTTGCAGTGGCGCTCCTCTTTGCAGGTATTGCTTCAACCATCACTTCTGGAATGGCGGCCGGTTCCATATTTGCAGGGATGTATAACGAACCCTACGACATCAAGGATTCGCATTCTAGAATTGGAGTTGCGCTATCGTTGGTGGCTGCTACGCTGCTTATCTTCATTATTGGCGATCCTTTTAGAGGATTAATTCTTTCGCAGATGTTTCTGAGCATGCAGCTGCCGTTTACAATATTTTTCCAAGCGAGGCTTACCTCGTCCGAAAAGGTGATGGGTAAGTATAAGAATTCGACGTCTACACGTATTCTCATTTACCTGCTGGGAACTATCGTTACTGTTTTAAATGTGATGCTGCTGGTAAGCTTCTTTGTGTAGAACCTTTAAGGATATTTCCTATATTGTGATCGACAAAAACTACTACCAATGAGAATACTACTAGCAGCCCTTGGACTGATGCTTACAGTATCGTTACAGGCGCAAACCCCCAATGCTCCTAAGCAGGGAATCGAAGAGCAGTCGTCGTTAGTTAACGTAGGCGACATGGCTCCCAACTTTACCTATACCGATGCCAGCGGTAAAACCGTTTCGCTTGCCGATCTAAAAGGCAAGACGGTACTTGTGAATTTTTGGGCAACATGGTGCGGCCCTTGTCGCATGGAGATGCCCCATCTTCAGAGTAAGGTTTGGGATAAGTACAAGGACAATCCCAACTTTGTGCTACTTTGCTTTGCCAGAGAGGAAGGAATGGATAAGGTAAAGTCCTTTAACGAAAAGTTTAAGTACACGTTGCCCTTCCTTTCCGATTTAAAGCGCGAGGTTTACGGTAAATTTGCTAAAAATAGCATTCCTCGAAACTTCATAATTGATGGAGAAGGGAAGGTAGCCTATGCGTCTATTGGCTACACGGAGGAGGAGTTTGCCGAAATGGTCAAATTTTTAGAAGAACGTTTAGGCAAGTAAAATAAGAGAAAAAGCCGCGAAACTATCGCGGCTTTTTTATTTAGAACTTCTGAAATCTGTGCTTACTCGAAAATGGAGGTGATTGGACGAGCTATCCAAGCCTGAGGTTGCTGCACTTTTAGCATGTAGGCTACTGTTGCGGCTACATCGTATACCATTGTGCTTTCTGGTATTTGGAAGTTTCTCTTTATTCCCTTACCAAAGAAAACGAGCGGGGTTTGCATTTCGTTCATCGATGTGCCGCCATGGCCTTTGTTTACGCCGCCATGATCGGCTACGACAACGATAACAGTTTCGTCCATGATGCCAGCCTCTTTAACGGCTGTGATAACCTTTCCGAGGTAGCTGTCTAGCACCGTTACTTTTGCCATGTATGCAGGGCTGCTCCATCCTATGCTGTGCCCTACGCCGTCGGGTTCGTGAAAAATGAGCGCGCAAAGGTTGGGCTTTTTCTCCTTAATGTAGGATACTCCAGAATTTAGAATGCCTTCAGGGTTGGCGTCGTTAGGTTCGGCATGAAGCTTATAGCTCATTGCTAGGGTGTCGACAACGTAGCGCATGCCGCCCCATTCGTACAGGTAGCCAATCTCTGCTGCCGCTGATTTCTCCCTATACAGATCAAATATTGCAGGAAATTGGCCGTTGCGGTTAGCAATAGGAGGTTGTACCTCTGGTTTTTGGGTTCCCCAGTTGGTGAATCCGTGGAGTTCGGGACCTGCCCCCTTAAACATGGAAGCCCAGTTGCAGGCGCTGGATGAAGGAAGTATGGAGCGCTGCTTTAGCGTGTACGATCCCTCTGACATAAGTTTGCGCAGGTTGGGCATATTGGCGCCATCGGTGATTGATCTTGCGCTAAGCCCATCAAATCCAACAATAATGACGTGCTTGGGCATTCCCTTTTTTGCGGCAGCCACTTGGCTTTCCGCAAGCAGGCATAGCGAGCATAGTGCCGCTGCTAGTAGATAGGTTGCTTTTCTCATGGTGTGTTAACTAAGGTTTGAGTAATTAACGCCATTTATGGCGTTGGTATGGCACAAATGTATCTATAAATAGCTGTTGGTATTTTTCAATTTGTAAAAAGACATACCGACTGGAAGGGTGTGTGGCAATTATTGCCGTGAAATTGGCTGTTGATACCTTTTTTTTGTTTATATCTTTTTAAATTAGATCAATACAAGTAAACAAAAGTTAACTTTGTTTAATAACAAGAAGGGAGGCGCATATGTATTCTGCTAAGGGTGAGCTTTTAGGTGTTCTTTTGATGGCCCATGCGCATTTTGGCGAAAATGGAAGAACGTGTATTTGTGATACATTTGAGCAAAATATATTAAACGTATGGACGATTCATTAAAACTTTATCACTATACAAAAGTTGATACGCTGCTTAGGTATATCCTTCCGGGTCTAAAGTTGAGGATGAACTCTCTTATTAACTCCAACGATCCGACAGAGCTGCTTCTTGCCGAGACTAAGGCTGGTAGCAATAGCGTTGGCGATCGTTTGCTGGATGTAAAAAGCCTGTCGTTTTGTGCCGACGGCGACGGCGCTACCTCTTTACGAGGCTATGAGATTCAGCCGATGTGGGTAAGCTGCGCCGAGTGTTGGGGTGGTGTGTGCCTCGAAATTGACTACTACAAGCTGATCGCAAATAACCTAAAAATTATTGGACGCCATAACGTGCGACATAAGCGTATGGTTTATGCCGATTCATCTCACAAGAGCGGTGAGATTCTCGAAAACTTTCTGCATATGAATGCCCGCCGTAAGTCGGTGGAACTTGACGAGTACGTGCAGTCGCTTCTCAATAACAGCAATTTTGTGGATGAGCGCTTCTTTACAAAAGATCGTTCGTGGAGCCACGAGCAGGAGTTCCGATTTATAGCTCTCGAAAATTACGACGAGGATGTTGTCTTTAATCTCGAAGGGGCTGTAACGGCCATCATATTGGGCTCGCGATTTAACGTGCAGCTCTACCCCATTATTCGCGATTTGGTAAAGGAGCATGGGATGGATCCGGACGTTATCCGCAAGGGGGCCATTGATGTAAAAGGGTGCATTAACGAGCTCGAAACCTACAAAAGCCACTATAGGGCAAACAAGGTTAGCGCCAAGAAGCAGAAAAAGAAGGAGCTCGACGAGGAAATCTTAAATTGTATTCGCGACGTCCAAAAGTCGCTGTTGAGGTAGCGGCCGCCAACCTAAAAGGGAAAATTTTCATTGCTTTTCTAGTGCAAAGCGTGTATGGTGCGCCTTTTATTCCTTTTTCACTGAGTACAAACAGCCTTTAGCTTCCTCTATACTGGTAGGAATACTACTACAGCTATGGGCATACTACAAAATATACTGGTACGAATGGCGGCCAAGGCAATGCTCCTTGCAGCCGTTGTTCTTACCGTCTCGTGCGCTAAGGAGGGCGATGGTTCCTCTAACAGGCTTGATGGCCTTTGGGTGATGCAGCATGCGGCAGATGGCGAGTCTGGCACCGTAAACTTGCTGCTTAAAGGTAGCACCTTTCAGCTCGAAACGCTTACCAAAGTTACCAACTCGGGTGTATTTAAGCAGGGCGAATGCATTAAAGGAGCGCTAACGGTTACCCCCGATAGCATGCTGCTGGAGTTTGCCGAGGTTATTTTTACCGATAGCAAAGGCTCTTTAGTGGTGGCAAGAAGGGGTGATGCCGTTTTTGCCGAGCTTGCCAAAAATCAGGCTATGCAGGCCGTGTTTGGTGTTGAGGTTACGGGTTCTCTGCTAACCCTTATCGAAATGGAAACGGGAGAGAGGACGGTGTTTAAGCGTCACAACCCGCTTAGTAAGCTTTTTCCGTAGCAGGTAGCTTAAGGTTTAACATCAACAAAAGCAGCAATGGTTAAGTCGGTAAAAGTGATGGTGGGAGTAAGCGTAGTGCTTACCTCGATGGTTGTTCTGGTGGGGCTGCTTGGCATCTACCAGCTTAACGGACCGCACAACGATATGTACGTGGAGGGCTCGTCGGTTGTTCCGGCCGATAAGGCGCTTCTTGTTGGGAGCTGGGTGGAGCCCAACCCAATCGACTCGTCGCAGGTGCAGGGGTTTACGCTTAACGAGGATGGTACCGCCTCCTCCATCAACATGGAGACCTTAAAGTACTCGAAGTGGTGGGTAGAGCCTGGTAAACTGGTGCTGGTATCCTCCAGTATAGGGAATGGTATTAGCTTTACGGATACGACGTCGTGCCCTATTATGCGGATGGGCAAGGGGACGCTCGATATAAAGTACGGTAATCTGAAAAGATCGTACCGAAGAAGGGAGTAGGAAACGGTTGGATTTGATCTTAAAAATAGGGCAGGCGGCAATGTATCGAGGCCTGCCCTTGAGCGATTCAAATTGTACCCTTCCTCCTAAGTCAAGGACTTGCTGTGGAGGGCTTTTTTATGATCTCGTATATCATCTTTTCTATCTCTTCCATCCGCTCTACGGGGAGCCCCTTTACGAGGTTCACCAGCCCAACGGCGGCCTGCTCGCGCCTAAGCGATAGCAGCGCATGGCCCGGCTCCAGCCCACGGTCGTGCTTCCATGGCGACCACTCCAGCAAATCGTTGGGCGTGCAGTTCAGCTCGCGGCAAATAACCTCCAAGTCGTACAGATCTAGCCGCTGTACGTTGCCCTTAAAAAGGTAGAAGGCCTTATTGTGCTTAAATCCCATCCTTTTTAGCTCGGTGAACGAGCTGGTGATGCCTTTAATAACGAGCGCTCGCGGGATGTTTAGCTTTAGCATGTCGTTACTGTTTTGAGGTTTGTAACGCCAAGTTAGCTATTTTTTTGAATAGTTGCCTGCTTTTTGTTTGCAAAAATTTTGTGGGGTGCAAAGCAGCCTGCTGCTGCCCTTTTCGTCGGTTTTTAAGGTGGGATATGGACGCTTTGGGGCGAATCCATCTCTCCATATGCGCTGTGGAGCCAATCATCTCAAAAAGGTAGCGCCAGCAGGCGGATGCAAGGTTCTTTAGTACCATTTGCTGGTATTAATCTGTTCATTTATGGAATTCCATCTCACCTGCTGGTAGTCCTCCTGTCATTCATGGAATACCATTTTACAGGGAGGTAGTCATCTGGCCATTCATGGAATACCATTTCTCCGGAAGGTAGTCATTGGGTCATTCATGGAATACCATTTTACTGGGAAGTAGTCCTCTGGTCATTTATGGAATACCATTTCATTTGATGGTAGTCCTCTGGTCATTCATGGTACAATTGCTTTTTGGGAGGGCATGTATGGGGCTGGGTGAAGTCTGGTTTTTATCGGCGAGTATTTGTACTGTGTAGTACAAAAGAAGGGCAAGCATGTTGCATGCTTGCCCTTTGTATGTTTGTTAGCCGGTAGGCTAGCGGGTTGCTACCATTCGGTTTTACGCATGTCGCCGCTCTTGGCAAACTCCACGTGCATGTTGAAAGCCGAAGCCAACGAGTGTGGGGTATGTGCGGTACCACCCTTCTTAACGTAATCCCAAAGCAGCTGCTTGTAGTCGGGGTGTACGCAGTTTTCGATGATGGTTTGTGCGCGTTCGCATGGCGACTTTCCACGAAGGTCGGCAACTCCCTGCTCGGTGATAAGAACCTTAACCGAGTGCTCGCTATGGTCGTGGTGGCTAACCAGCGGAACGATGGTAGAGATGGCGCCTCCCTTGGCTGTTGATGGGCAGGTATAGATCGAGAAGAAGGCGTTACGGGTAAAGTCGCCTGATCCTCCAATACCGTTCATCATCTTAGAGCCAAGAACGTGGGTGCTGTTGATGTTTCCGAAGATGTCGGCCTCCAATGCGGTGTTGATGGTAATCAAACCTAGGCGGCGGGCAACCTCAGGGTTGTTTGATATTTCTTGTGGACGAAGGATAAGCTTATCCTTAAAGAAGTCCATGTTGGCGTAGATGTCGTTTAGCACATCGTTGGTAACCGTTAGCGAGCAGCCGCTGGCAAACGATACGTTGCCTTGCTTCATTAGGCCGATAACGGCATCCTGAATCACCTCGGTGTACATGCTAAAGGCGGGGATGTCTGGGTTGGCGCCAAGCGATCCAAGTACTGCGTTGGCAATGTTACCTACACCCGACTGGATTGGAAGGAACTCCTTAGGAATGGTTCCGTTCTTAATTTGTGCAGCAAGGAACTCTGCTACGTTGTCGCCAATCTTAGCGGTTGTTGGGTCTACAGGAGCAAATCCGCCCACTTCGTCGGCAGCGTTGGTTTCCACGATCCCTACAATCTTGCTTGGGTCAACTTTTAGGTATGGCGATCCGGCACGATCCTTTACGGTGTAGATTGGAATCTCGCGACGGTAAGGTGGATCTAGCGGCTCGTAGATGTCGTGCATGCCCAAAAGGGTCTTTGGGTGGCGGCTGTTAAGCTCAATAATGATAACATCAGCAAGGTTGGCAATGGTTGGGGTGATACCAACGCCAGAGGTTAGTAGGATTTCTCCGTTATCGGTAACATCGGCCGCTTCGATGATGGCCACCTTTACCTTACCAAGAAATCCGTAACGAAGCTCCTGTGGTAGCTGAGAAAGGTGCATGTCGAAGTATTGAGCCTGTCCCTTGTTTAGCGACGAGCGAAGGTCGCCGTTAGACTGGTAAGGGGTGCGGAAAAGAACGGCGTTAGCACGGGCTAGCTCTCCGTCTAGCGAGTCGCCAGTAGAAGCACCTGTTACTACTCCAATCTTAAATTCGTTACCCTTAGCATGCTCTTCGCGAGCTTTTGCTGCAATTGCACCAGGAACTACCTTTGGCGCACCTGCTGGTGTAAATCCACTAAAACCAACAATATCGCCGTTGTTCACAAATGATGCGGCCTCTTCTGCAGAGATCAACTTATAGCGCATATATCTAAAATTTTAAGTACTCTTTCTTCTTTGAGCGTACGAAAGTAAAGCTTTTTACATTCCGATGTACTCCGTTTTTTTGGTTATAAAACATATCCAGCTATTTATAACAGCGAATCGGGGTTAATGGGGGGCTGGCTTTTGGAGATGACTGGTTTAAAGACAATGCGGTAGGGGCAAAATCGATGTGCTTGTGCTAGCACTTGCACGAATCTGGAAAGGGAAAAACAAAGCCCCCAGTAGTTCTGGAGGCTTTGTTGGCTGTTGGATGTGTGTGCAATATTGCAGTATAGTTAGAAGATAAATTCAGATAAGGGGCCCACTGGCTGCTGTGGTGTTGGAATAGCTGCTTGGCCAGTGGGCGGAGATTGGGAACTAAAGGGTAAATTTTAAACCTGCTTGGATAAATATTGTGCGCTGTTTGCCTAGATCGATGGCTTTAATGTCTTTTTGTACGTTGGTTAGCGACCACTCGTACGATGCTTCGGCAAAGAATTTCCATACGTCGACACCGATACCAGCCTGTGCGCCCCAGTTCATGCGGGTCAAATCAGACTTGTTGACATCCTTTCCTGTTGATAGCACGTAGTATCCCGAGCCACCTCCAAATGCGCGTACTCCTAGGAATGATTGGGTATCGCCAATAACGTAGGCACCTACAGTTAGCGGAACTCTGATTCCTTTAATTAGGGCGTCCCTGTTGATTTTATTAGTGCCGTCAGAAGTCGAAAATTCGGTGTTTTTTACGCTGTAAAAAACGCCAGACTCTACGTAGTAGCGGCTTCCGTAAGTGATGGCAGCACCCGCTTGATATCCAACTTTTGCCTTGCTCGATGTTCCTTTAGAATCTTTCGAGAAGTCGGTGATGCTGATACCTGCGGTAGGCTTAACTGTAAGCTGTGCTTGGCTAGCGGCGGCAAAACCTAGTACTGCAGCTAGCGATAAAATAAATTTGCGTTTCATGTTGAATTGGGTTTGGTTATTAAAATTTCGTTGTCCCACCTGTGTGGGTGTTCTTTTTGTTGTCCTATACTATCAAGAGGCGGTACAGCGGTTTTGTACTCGACGAAAAATGTGAAAAAATGTAAATTGAATGGAGGCGGTTATTTCTCAGCCGTTTTAGGATATAAAAAAAGCTGCCTCATAACCATGAGGCAGCTTTTGCTGTGCTTTATTTTCTACTAAAAGAAGCCATCGTCGTCTTCTTTCTCGGGTTGTACTGGTGTGTTGGCACAATCGAACGACACATCTGGCATTACTGATGGTTTTTCGAAGTAGAGGTTTGGCTTTACGGCTAGCGACGGATCGGCAAAAACCTTCTTTAGGAAGTTTGCAAATACGGGCATGGCCACGGCCGCACCCTCGCCTCGGTTGGTAAGGTGGATGGAGCGCTCTTCGCCACCAACCCATGTTCCTGCTACCAATTTTGGAGTTATTCCAATAAACCAGCCGTCGGAGTTGTTGTTCGTTGTTCCTGTCTTTCCAGCAACTTCGCCCCTAATACCGTACTGGTAGCCCAACTTAGCGGCGGTTCCTTTCGAAACAACACCCTTTAGCATTTCGATCATGGTGTAGGCCGTTTGATCGTTTATTGCTTCGTTCTTTTGAGGAGCAAACGAGGCCAGCGTGTTTCCGTGCTTATCCTCTATTCGAAGAACGGCTATAGGATCTACGTGTACCCCTTTATTTACAAATGTTCCGTAGGCGCTAACCATTTCTAGCAGCGTAATGTCTGATGGGCCAAGGCAGATTGATACAACAGGATCTAATACGCTTTTGATACCCATCTTATGCGCCAAATCAACGACGGCCTGTGGCGAGTACTGCTTCATTAGGTAGGCCGAGATGTTGTTTATGGAGTTGGCCAATCCAAACTTAAGGGTTACCATTTTTCCATTATAGGGCTCCAAGTATTTTGCACTTGCGTTTTTAGGGGTCCAAGGCTCCTGTCCTGGTCCCATGTCAAAGGTCACAGGAATGTTTGGTGCCTGATCGCAGGGTTTCATGCCCTCCTGCATGGCAAGCGTATACAGGAATGGTTTAAATGTCGAACCAACCTGACGCTTTCCTTGGTAAACCTGATCGTACTTGAAGTTTACAAAATCGACACCTCCAACCCACGCTTTTAGATTTCCGGTTTGAGGCTCTATGGCTACGAAGCTTGCACGAAGGAATCGCTTGTAGTATTTGATAGAGTCCATAGGTGTCATAACCGTATCCACATCCCCTTTGTAGCTGAATATGGTCATATCGGTGGGTGTGTTGAAGCTTTTGGTTATCTGCTCCTGCGATGCTCCGGCATTACGTAGGTTACGGTAGCGGTCGGTTTGCTTCATCGCATTTTCGAGCAGCTGCTTCACTTTTTCATTGTTAATGTCGCTGGAGTAAATGCGGTAGTTCATGCGTTTTTGCTGCGCATCAAAATCTTTTTGAACTACATTGGCCATATGCTCCTTGAGTGCCTCTTCGGCATACTTTTGCATTTTGGCATTAATTGTAGTGTAAATCTTTAGGCCATCTTTGTATAGGTTGTAGGGCGTACCATCTTGCTTTAGATTTTTGTTGCACCAGCCATACAGAGGGTCTGTTTCCCATCTGATGGAGTCTTGGCGGTACATATCCTTGTCAAAGTAGTTGTCTACATCTGGTTTTTTGGCGGTAAGGATAATACGGAGCATTTCGCGGAAGTATGGTGCGATGCCACCCGTGTTATCCATTGGACTAAATTTAAGCTTTATAGGAAGCGCGGCTAGCGAGTCGTACTGCTCTCGGGTAAGCAGGTCATTGCTGTACATTTTATCTAGCACGAAGTTGCGCTTGGCGGTTGCCCTTTCATTATGCCGTACGGGATTGTACCGGCTTGGTGCATTTAGCAATCCAACCAGTAACGCCGATTCCTCGACAGTTAAGTCGGCAGGAGTTTTGTCGAAGTAGATCTTGGCAGCGGTTTTAACGCCCCAGGCATTATTGCCAAAGGGTACCATATTAAAGTACATTGCTAAGATTTCCTCTTTGGTGTAGTTGCGTTCGAGTTTTACTGCGGTAATCCACTCCTTAAACTTGGTTATAACGAGGTTGGCCTTGCTCAATATTCCCGAATGGATTGATGTATCGCGAGGGAAAAGCTGCTTAGCCAGCTGCTGGCTAACGGTACTACCTCCTCCTGCGCTTTCATCGCCCATTATTATGGTTTTTACAAACACGCGGCTTAGACCTCGGAAGTCGATGCCCGAGTGCTTGTAAAATCGAATATCTTCGGTGGAGATTAGAGCTCCAACAAGATTGGGCGAAATTTCGTCGTAGCTAACAAATGAACGATTTTGCACGTAAAACGTTCCTAAGAGTTGTCCATCGTCCGCAATAATTTCTGTTGCCAGATTGCTGGAGGGGTTTTCTAGCTGCTCAAAAGTGGGCAGAGGCCCAAAGGCTCCTAGCCCTATGAGGGTGAAAATTAGCACCAGTAGTGCTACAGGGGCGAGGAATATACCCCAAAACCAAATCAGGAATTTATGCCTAAGCTCTTTATTTTTGCTCATGGTCTATATTTTACGTCGACGACAAAGGTATAAATCTATAGTTTTAAATTCTCAAGGCAAAATTATATTTGCGAGCATAAATTTTGAATAGTTATGCTTGCAATCACTAATTTAACAAAATCTTCTCTTTTAAATCTTAAACTTAACGCAATGCTACATGCTGATTTTCGTGTAAGGCTACAAGCACGAAAATGTACAGATAAGTGTACAGTTGTAATATACCTAAAGCTCACGAAAGGAGTTAGTTACAGGTTGTTAACTACGGGGGTGCATTGCCTAAAGAGCGAGTTTAATAGCAAGAAGCAAATTATTTCGAATCCTACATTAAATCAACAAGTTCAGCTACAGGTTAACGAGGCAATTGCTGTTTGCAATTTGCTTGTACTTCAAAAAAAAACATTTGCGCTCGACGACATTGTTCGAATCTTAAGACCTGTAGCAGATGTTTATACGTTTTCTGATGCTGTTGAAGACTATCTTCAGCATAAATCAAAAAAAATCAAAGCATCGTCTTTTGCCGTAATTCAATCCTCGCTACGCACATTTATTCGCAAGTTGGAGGTAAGGAATAGCGATATAGGTGCAATGTCTGTTAGGCTGTTGGAGGACAAATTGAATAAAATTTGTCACACGTTTGCTAATAACACGCTTCGAGGGAGATTGATAATGCTCAATGCAGCCTTGGAAAAGGCGCTACGGGCGGGCAAGATTGAAAAAAATCCAATGTCCTACATCTCTTACGAGGATTATAAAAACGAGGCTGAATTTAGGGTGAAAAACATCCCATCGATTGTCGACATTTTAAATTGCAATAAGGCTAGTAACGTCTTATTGCAGGATGCTGCTAAATTTCAAAGTTCGACCGCCTTGTCATATTCGGACATGATCCTGTTGGATGAAAGTGATTTTTTGCAGGTTGATGACATGTATTTGATATCAAGTAAGCGTAAAAAGACAGGCAAGAGCTTTTTAATACCAATCGACATTGCGACTAAGGCGTTATTTGATAAGCATAAAGGTTTTTCAGAATTGAAGTATAGGCGTTATTACGATTACTTGAAAGATACTTACAACGTAGGGACGCACGCACTACGTCACGCGAAGGCACAGGAATTGCTATGTAGAGGGTTGCCAATTGAGGCTTTGGCGCGTGTTTTGGGGCATTCAAGCACTCAAATGACACTGAAGTACGCTCCGTTGCATTTGAGAGGCTTTACGAGTGGTGAAATGGAATTATTTAAAAAGGATGTAAAATAAAAAAAGGGGTGTCTAGGACGCCCCTTTTCATTTTAATACGAATACATCAGTATGTTTGCTTTGCAGCCTGGATATCTTACAAAAGCTTCGGATTGAATGATAAAAAAATTAGATTCTTTTGTGTATCCGACAGGATAACCATAAAAATCTCCTCCAGTAGATTCCGCTTCGAGCGTTATGTGTACCATGTATTCATATGAATTTAATGAGTGATCGATACGTATTCCGTCAGCACCCCAAGACCCACTCCCTTTTATGATTCCTTTTTTGTAAATGATGGTACCTCGCGAACTTTCAATTAATGCGCTACCTAAAAAAGGCATAGAGTTGCTTTTTAGTGCATAAATGTCATGGTCGTGATTAATGTTAGCCTTCTCTGCGAGCTTGTTAATGATAGTTGTTGCAAAGTTTGGGTCATTCCCAATAGCCGTTGCAAGTTCCTTTAAAGTGTCTAACGCTGAAGGAGACGAGGCTACTAGTTCTGCTATTTTATCAGCAATCTTTTGCCTTACATATTCCGTCGTTGCAAAATCAGCAGGATTGCTAGCGTTATAGGGTGTGTAACCTAAAGCTGCAGTAATCATAGCCTGGTTGATTCCTGTTAGAAAATTCCCAAAATTTCCTAGGTCGTTGGCAAACTGGCTGAGTTTTGAAGGCCGATTCCCGATGGACTCCCAGATGTGAGCATGCTCGGCATTTGCCTTGCCTGCTATCAAGTTGACAACGGTTGTTGCAAAATTTGGATCGTTTCCAAT
>NZ_JTLD01000121.1:100541-100850 GCF_000798815.1 Alistipes sp. ZOR0009
AAGTTCCTTCAAGGTGTCTAATGCTGAAGGAGACGAGGCTACCAGATCGGCAATTTTTTGCCTTACGTATTCTGAAGTTGCAAAATCAGCAGGATTGCTAGCGTTATAGGGTGTGTAGCCTAAAGCTGCAGTAATCATAGCCTGGTTGATTCCTGTTAGAAAATTCCCGAAATTTCCTAGATCGTTGGCAAACTGGCTGAGTCTTGAAGGCCGATTTCCGATGGACTCCCAGGTGTGAGCATGCTCGGCATTTGCCTTGCCTGCTATCAAGTTGACAACGGTTGTTGCAAAATTTGGATCGTTTCCAAT
>NZ_JTLD01000121.1:100860-141679 GCF_000798815.1 Alistipes sp. ZOR0009
GAGTTCCTTTAATGTGTCTAGCGCCTCTGGAGAGGAGGACACTAGTTCTGAAATCTTTTGCTTTACGAATTCGATAGAGGCGAAATTTGCGGGATTGCTAGCGCTGTAAGGTGTGTAGCCTAAAGCTGCAGCAATCATGGCCTCGTTGATGCCTGTTAAAAAGCTTCCAAAATTTCCTAGATCGTTGGCAAACTGGCTGAGTTTTGAAGGCCGATTTCCGATGGACTCCCAAGCGTGATCGTGATCGGTATTTGCCTTCTCCGCGAGCTTGTTAATGATAGTTGTTGCAAAGTTTGGGTCATCACCAAGAGCAGCCGCAAGCTCCTTCAAGGTGTCAAGAGATCCTGGTGCTGATCCTACCAAGTCGGATATGATTTTATTCAAATCATCTACATTTGCTTTTTTGTTCCAGTACTCTATTTGCGAATCACTTACAAAACGAAAAAGTTCATTTTGGTCAATAATTGATGCAGGGTGAGTGTTGGGATGTATGTATGTGGATGGTGCTTGCAGCGACTCCCATGTTTTTTGCAATATGTATTGCTCCGTGTCGGGGTCAAAAATGCAAATACCCCCCTCGTTTGCAATTATGTAGGTGAGTCCTATTGGCAAAAATTTTTTGCGTCCAACGATTGTGCGGACGATAAAATATCTAAATATTTGCTTGAAATATTCTTTGCCGATGGCGTAATAGGCGACAGTCCCTTCGGTTAGCGTGGCTGCTGTTGATAGCGATAGGTCTTTAACTTGTATTGGAAAGTCAGCTTCTTCCCATTTCTTCAGCTCTCCGTTTTCATCTTTCTTTAGTACGTAAGTTACCAGATTTTCAGCAACAGATACACGCATTAATTCGCGTCTACGAAGCATTGAAATTGCATCTCGTTCTGCAATTGTATCTACTTGCATGTGACCTCCTTTTAGTTTGGAGGTGTCGGCATAAGGAAAATCATCTTCAGTATTGAAAGATTTAATTTCGGATGCAATTAGTGTGCCTTTATTTTGCATTTAAGCGTCTCCTATTGGACGGTAGTTGGAATGGCATTGCCATTTTGAAGGTTATTAATTCGGTAAACGTCGTATGCTTCAATGAAGCCAAAAGTGTTAGTGATTTGTATGGTTTCTTTTGTAAAATCGGTGTTGGTAAGACCTCCAATTATAAACGTTGGTGTCCCAAATGTGGTTGGCCAAGCAAAATAGAAATACCTACCACCTGTACAATCAAAGGTTCGGGTTTGTGATCTTGTAGACGATAGCTCAGAGTTAAGCGCTCTGATTTCATTACTGGTTAGGCCTGTTCTTTCCGACACACCCCAATAACGCCGAGAAAAGAATGCATAGGATAGGCTTTTTGTTTGTTCGCTTTGGGCAAATTCGGCGCCATCGTTTGCCGTAATGGTGTAGGTGGTGTTGGTGGTTACTTCAGTGGGATCAGTAGCCGTTGTTGCTCCTGGATTGCTTTCTAATACCGTAGAGCCTCGTTTCACAGAAAGAGTAGTTAGCGCACGATTGGCGTTAAAGTTGAGAGTAACGTTTAACTTTTGACCTTTCTCGTAGTTACCTGCCGATGGAATAGCAGAAAATGAAAGAGTAAAGGCGGTATAAAGCAGCTCATCAAGCTTGGCTTTGTACTTAGTTTCAAAATCGTGACTTGACAGCCCTTTCCCTGGTATGGGGTCTAACTTGCTCGACCATGCTTGCATTTGCTCTGGAGTAATTTTTGTAGCTCCAGCCTCAATTCCATCCAGCTTGGCTTTGTCGCTTTTACTCATCAATCCATCTAATAGGACAGTAGCGAGAGGTATGAAACGGCTACTAATGTCGACCCATTCGGTACCATTGAAACGATAGATAATGTCGTTATCTCTAACGCTGACAGTCCATCCATCTTTTGGATTTTTGTAGATGGCTATTATGTCTTTAAACGTATCTACAGCGGGTTTCCAGTCTAAGCTTGTAACTACTGAGGCAATCATGTTTTGCACCTCCGACTTGGAGTAGGTATTACCGATAGCTTCTGCAAGTAATTTGATATCGGTAAAATCGTGTTGGTGCTTTGCTAGTGCGTAGTCTAGCGCGTTTAGTGCATCGTCTGGCACCGAAGTAAGAGTGTTGTTTTTTAATTTGTAGCGGTACCAAAGTTGTGATTCAACTATATAAAATATAGCCCCATCGTAAGCTTCTTCGTCTGCATCTATTTTGGTTTGAAACCTAAATCGACCATCCAGCGGAGCTTTCTCCGCTGGTTTCATCTGTCCAGGTACTAGTTCTGATATCATTTAGTACGCCTCTTTTTTGTTGTTCTTGATTTCTTTAGCGTGTATATTACGCCTTTAAGTCGTTTGTTTTCGGCCTCTAGCGCAGTTTGCTTGTCCGATATTTCAATGTACTTTTGGTTCAGCTCTACATATTTATCGGTGAGCTCCTGGTATTGTTTTACAAGTTTGTCTTCTAGGTCATTTTTCTTGTCTTTTCTTGCATAGTAAGTTGCCAGTAAAAACGTTATAATGTTGCTTACAGCGACTAGTAAAGCTGTTAATTTACTATCCATTTACTTCCTCTTCGATGTCAAATTTTTGTGTAAAAACGTTGTAAGTTTTATCTGTTGGGGCGTAGCGATTTTTTTCGCAAATGGCTTTGCCTCCTTCATGTACGTGAATAACAGTTCCGCAATCATACTCAACCATGTTGCCACCTCTCGCCACTTTTCCCGTTGTCGACTGAAAAATTGACACTATAATTGTTTGAGGGTTTTCCTTCTGCAAGCGGTCTAAGTCGAACTGGGTTAATCCTTCCATTTTGGTCCAGGAGTCGAGCGCAACAACGTCAAATATCTTACATATTCGGTTAAGTGAATCAAAGGTTTGTTTTTCGCCAGTTATATTTATTCGCTTAAGGTTGGCGGGTTTCACGTATTGATCGATGTATCGTTGAACAATCAGTGATTCTGGAGACATTTCAGCCGATATAATTGCGCAATTGTATAACTTGGATGCAAAGCTGTTCACAAGTTGGTAAAGTAAGCGGCTCTTTCCAGCTCCTTTGTCACCTCGTAGTGCGATGGTGTACTGATTGCGGTCGAACTCTCCTAGGAACTCTCCCAAATGACCGTTTAGCCGATGAGTTTTAATCTTTTTCCTAGGCTTGTTTAAGCTCGTAAATCCGAACAATGCTTTAGTGTCTAAATCCGTGTTTTTTTGTGATTTTTCTTGTTTAATTTCGCTTTTTTGATGTATACTTGCAGAAAGTAAACCGAGTAGATGTTTAGACTTCGGGGAATCGAACCCTGAGTCACTGAGTATCTTCTCGGTTTTTTCTATTTGTACGGCCATTAAAAGGCCATCTTCTACCCATCTTACAAGCTGCATTATGTTCCTCCCGTGAATACTCGCAATTTCGTTTATTAGCATTCGGTTTATTTTCTTGTCTGGATGGACTGAACAGCAGAGTAAGCCTTCGTGATTTTCCCTCTCAATAATAATATTGAATGCCCCTGTAACTGTTGCAGATTTAAAAAGCATTAGTGGGCTATTGATCCAGGTTGGCAGATGTTTCAAGTGATTGAAATCGAGGTTGTGCTTTTTTATTTTCGAAGCAAGGGTTCCGCTTCGAACTGCAATTAATTCATTGGGAAAATCGTTATCGAGCAGGAATTTTTTTGGGAAAGCAATTTCAATTAGATTTCCCTTGAATGATCCTGCAAAGTATTGTTTGATCGCTGTGTAGAAGTTCGTCTTCTCTCCTGTTCCGAATAGTGAGAGCTGGTCTGATTCTTTAGATTTGAGATTGTGTTTTCCTTTGTTCTCTTCTTGTTTTTCTTCCTCGTTTGGCCGTTGTTTGTTTGACAAATCGGAGGCTTCTTTTTTTGCCCTTTCCTGAAGGGATTTTGGCACCAACTTTTCAAAATCAATATCCTTCATCAGGTATTCAGCGGCATCACAAGCATAGGAGTAAGCCTCAATCATTGCGGTGTCTGGGTCGTTACCTGCCTTTTTTAGCCAGCCTTTTAGGTAGGTTAGGGAATTTTGGCGGTTGTATTCCAAGCCTAATTCACTGCAAATAATCATAGCTCCCATTTCAGCAACCAGCTCTTCGTTGGCGTAGTCAAGTTTGATAGTATTGCCGTTTTTTCCACGTCCGCACCGATTTGGATTCATCGTGCTGTGCGTGATTTCATGGAAAAGAGTAGAGTAGTACCCTTCAATGTTTTTGAATTGACGAATTGGGGCGAGGTGAATGCTATCACCAGTCCAACTTAACCGTGAGTGAGAGTAGTAGGCACGATCTGATTGGTCATAGTGTAGCGTCGGAATTCGCTTAAGGTCGGAAAGACTCTTTATAAAGTTTTCTACATATACGTTTAATTCTAAATCCTTAAATTCAACCTGTTTAAATGATGGTTTTTTTATACCTTCTACAAAATCCACATTGATAACACGATGGAATTTTGGCAGCATGTAGTCTGGTTTCTCCTTTGGAAGCCCATCTTTTGTGATTGGAATATAAGACAGGATCGAGGTTGTTTTTTCCTTATTCAGAATCTTTCCATTTTCCTTTTCTACGTATGCTAAAGTTGCAAAGAATGGAGAAACACCTTTGTTTCGTTCTAGCCCCATAACATTGCCACTCTCTTTAAAAACTCTACCGTGAATGTTTCTGAATCCTGCAATTACATTCCCTTCGTTATCGAAAATCAATCCTGGTCTCCAAGGCTTCTCCCAGCGGCCAAAGAGAAATGTTTTGATATCGTTTAGCAAATCGAGCTTGAATTTCTCCTTGTCGTCCTTCCATCCGTCTAGCCCTACTGGGTCTTGGTCTTTTGAGGCACAAAGTGAACGAATGACAGCCCCTGAGCCCAGTCCAAAATCGTTTTTATGAGCGCCTCTATCTTTTGCGTTTCTCACTGATCGAGTCTTTATTTTTGAAGCTCGTTCTCTCTTGTAGAAAAAGGTGTCGATAAAGTTTAGCATGTTTTTATCTCAATTGCTGGTTGTGTTAGTGATTTTTCGCCTTGTTCAAAAAAGGAGTAGTAGCCGTGTCTGTCCGTATAGATTAGATGATCGACCAGGACAATGTTGAACAAGTCGAGTGCTTGCCTTAGCTTCGCTGTTATTTTTCTATCTGCTTCAGATGGCCGAGCCACCTCGGATGGATGGTTATGCGATACGATTACACCTTCTGACAGAGATTTAAGCGCCTGTGCGGTTATAAGCTTAACATCTACGCTTGTAGAATTTGTGGTGCCGATAGAATGCTTTGAATATCCTATGATTTCACCCGATTTGGACAGAAAAAAAACAATAAAGTACTCTTGCGCTAAATCTTGTGGATAAAGCTTTTTAAGCAGGTCGTAAGTTTGATCTCCATCTTTTAGCTTAAGTTCTTTCACTCCCCTTCCTGTCGTTTTCCGTAGCTTAAACTCGGGTAGCCGCTTAATAGGTGTAATACTACCAAGTGTCACCCCTTCAGGCTTGAAATGGTAGCTTTTCTTTCTTTTTTGCCTAGGCTGCTTTTCTTTTTTCTTTGTCTCTTTTTTGAGAAAGAACTTGTCAATTTTACCAATCATTAACCCCTCGCTTTTTCATCTAATGTATTTTTTATCATTTCGTAGTTGACGAAGTGACGAAGTGATAGCCTTTGCCCTGTACCTGTAATTTGATACCAATCTTTCTGGTATCGCACATATCTCAGGTTATTTATAACAACAATCGCCCCTTCATTAATCTCTGTTACCTCAGGGGTGTTAGGTTGAATTTCTAGCCTCCTAGCAATTTCTAAAGTAATGGCTGCATGCTCTTTACTTTGCCAATTCGCCAATTTTTTAGCAAGCCTAATGAGTTCGACTGAACTCATTAGGTTAACAGATATTTTTTTACCCATTTCTTCTGAATCGATAAAATATAGATTGTCTATTTCTTAGAATTAGAAAAGCTACGATAGCGGATAATGCAATTAGCGCTACTTTTCCAAAACCAATAAAAAAACGCTGCCATTTAGTCAGCTCATTTACTTTTACGGGATAAGGTACAGGATAGGGGACTGGTTCTTTAATAAGTTCCTTCTCTTTTTCAATCCTACGTTTTTCAGTGTTCTTCCCTTTTGCTTTTACGGATAGGTTATTGTTATCAATCGCAAAATCCAACCCAATACCCTTTAGCTGCAGGTCTTTGATTTGTTTCAATCTTACTTGCCCTAAGCTGTCGCATTCGAGTAGCGCTATCAGCGCGGATGAATCTGGTACAGTTTTGACCACCGTATCGTAGATGATCTTGGTCTTTTCGATTTCTGTTTTTAAAACAATCGGAGGTTGGATTGGTAGTTGTGGTGTTGTTTTGCATCCAAGTAGAACCACTGCAAACACACAAAGCAGCAGGTACTTGATTTTGTTTTTAAGATGTTTCATTTCTAAATCTCCTAAAGATTAGGTAAAAGATTATTACTAAAATTATAGCACCGCCAGTTGCGATGTAGGCGATGTTTAAATAAGCTCTTAAGGCAATCAGTCGCTTGTTCCATCCGATGCCAAACCGCGCGTACTTGCTACTTTTGCTTAGGTTGTCGAAGTAGGATTTCCTTTTATCTAAAATTAGTTTAGATACGTAATTCTCATCGAGCGTGTTGATGTAGCAAAACAAGTCCGCATTGTTCTTGAATGTTTTGCCAAACCGTCTTTTTATCTCTGATTTTAGCCAGGTTAATGACAACCCCCCGTTTACATGAAAATCAAATAAGGATAATGCTACTTTTTTACTATTGAGAGAGTTGAACGAAGGTGCTAGAAAGTAGTTTGTGTAGTAAAACTCCTTTACGCTCCCTTCGAGCTCCTCAATTACCTGGTTACGTTTAAGCGGTTTGAATCTATCTACAATTTGCCAGCCTGACCAAGTTGGATTTTTAACCCTCGAAATGCCCCTGTAGGTCTCGCCGCCAGAGTCGTAACGATTGTTTGAATATCCGCCCTCCTGGGATAAGGTGAATGGCAGAATGTAGGACAGAAAGAGGCTTTTGCTAATCATTTAAACTCCTAAGCGGTGACGCTCTTTAGCTCGTCAAGACGCCTAATCCACCCTTTCTTGAATTTTGATTTTGAAGGATCTTTTTTCAAGATTGCTGCAATTCTGCTTTTACGCATGTTGAGTATTGCATCTAGCAGCTGTTTTTCGGGTATTTGATTGATTAATTCGATAGTTTCTCTATCGAATGCGCCTGAGCCATTCGTTTTTAAATTGAAGCTCTGAGAGAGCATTGTTTGCACCTTGCCTGCTGATAATCCACCATGTATGCGCCAGTCAAATAGTGACAATGCTACTTTTATTGAGTTTAGGCTATCGAAATCAGGTAAGGCGAAGTTATATTCCCAATAGTGTTTTGCTACACTATCTTCAAGTTGGGGTAACACTTGTCCCTGTCTGAGCTTAAGCCTATCAATTATTGTCCAGCCCTCCCAGTCGGGGTAACTTTTTCGGGTGATGCCTCTGTAGGTTTCCCCGCCAGAATCACCCTTAACGTTTGCATACCCCTTTTCGACTTTAAGTACAAAGGGGAGTACGCTTTTTTTGAACTGTGAAAAACTTATCATTTAAAGAAGCACGAGCCTTGAATAAAGGCTCGTAGATAATTATGAATTTTTGTTAACAAGCTTGACTAGATAGTCGATCCTGGACATCCAACCTTCTCTAAATTCTTCCTGGCTACTATCCTTCTCGATGATGTTTAGCAGACGTTGGCGGCGAACGGCTAATAGCGCTAGCGCTAAGTCTTTTTCAGGTATTGAATTGACAGCCTTACGGGTTGCGTCACCCCAATCTCCATCAACGTCGAGCGTCCCTCCGAATTTACGATTGATGAGTTTTTGCATGGTGATGGTGGCATAACCTCCATGCACTAAAAAGTCAAATGCGACAAGCGATACTAGCACGCTGTTGATTTCAGCAAGCCCGCCCGCCTCGAAGATTTTTTTATAGTAAAACTCATAGACTAGGTCATTAAGACGCTTGTCTCTAACGATATCACCGCGTCGTAATGGATTTGTCGTTTTAATCTTGTCGATTATTGGCCAACCTGCCCAGGTTGGATGGTTTGTTCGCGAAATACCCCTGTAGGTCTCGCCGCCTTTATCAGCTTTGTTGTTGGCATATCCCCCCTCGAATTTGAGGGTAAAGGGTAGTATAGCCGCATTAAATTGTTCCTGTGTAATCATACTTAACTAAGGGAATCTAAGTAAAATAATGTCTGAGTTGTAACTTTACCAGATAGGTTTGCAATCAACGCAGACTTGTAGATGTTGTAGTAGGCCGCCTTTACATCATCAAATCGTATCCCATTTTTTGCTGCGGCGGCAGCAATTTTTTTTACTTTATCATCATTCTGCTTTGTCTTACTCAAGGCAATTGGACGTAAAGCTTTCGCATAATTTGCAGCCGTCAGCTTTGGTGCCTGTTTAGCAGGCGTATTTAATGGGGACAAAAAGGGGTCGGCCTTTAATAAGGCAGGAGGAGTTACCATTGCTTTAGGTGCAGGTGTAGGAGTAGGTGTAGGAGCAGGTGTAGGTTGTGCAGGTAAATCAATCGGTTCAGTATCTTTTCTTAAAAAGAAAAAAGCGGCTATAACTGCAATGACTACCACTCCAATAATGATAATTTTTTTGTTCATCTTTTCTCTCCTATTGTTTTACACTTCCAGGCTTAATGCCAGTATCTTGCCACCATTTTTTTAACTGATTGGCTCCAAGTTCTTTCTGTAGTCGAACTATAAGATTGTCGTTGTAGGTGTTGTAGTACTCCTGAGCAACGTAATCGAAAGGGACTTGATACTTTTTTATCTGCCAAGCGGCATAGTCTATATTTTTATTACTTGTGCCGTCAGCATTAATAAGCCATTCGTAGCCAGACGGGTTGAAAGCCCCTCTGATATTTGTTGCAATGACCTTTGCTAACCCTCGTTTGCTGTTTTTGTTAGTAACAATAGAGTTATCGTTATTAACTTGCTCCTGCTCTTTACGCTTCTTGTATTCTCTATAACCAAGCCAGGCAGCAACAAGCACTAGTATTACGATAATTGCTTTTTTTGCAAAGTCACCTTCGGTCACTTTTTGCGCGGCAGAAGAAATACCTGCGCTTGCTGCTGCTGCTACAAGAGGGTTCATGTGCAATCTCCTCTCCTAAAATGCTTTTGAGAGCGTCTTAAATATCGGAGACTTAACGATTGATTCAATTCGCCCTCGCAAGTTTCTTGCTTCGATTTTGTCTGACATGCTGGCAATGTATGGCTGATATTCTGCCCCCATTTCATCCAACACGTTTTGAATTCCCGCTTTCATTGTTTCTGCTTCCATCTTGTCGGATGCAAACACTGTTACGTTTACTTCAAATCTTTTCATTTTAACTTTCCTCGACTTCTGAGTCTTCTAATCCTGATAATACTTCGATGGCCTTGCTTACATTTTCCCTGCGTTCTGTTGCTTTGGCAAAAAGGTTATAAAAAGCGGCCTTTCCCTCTTCTTCTAGCCTTGAAAAATAGTTGATGATGTTTACAAGCCTTTTGTCTTGCACCTTGGTCATTTGAGGTTGCGCTGGCGCACTAGCTGCAGGGGCTTCCCCCAAAGCACCACCACCTTTGCCGCCCATTAGCAATGGAGCCACACCTGCTAAACCTTGAGCTAGATCACCCATGAGCGATCCTTTACTACCCGCATGCTCAACCTCTAATTTTCGCAGCTCAGAAAGAGTGTCTTCGTATCGCTTTCTGTAGTCGTCTTTTTCCTTACACTCCTTCTCATAAAGTATTTTGTACATCTCATTAGATGTACTACTAAATTGGTTGGGAATGCCAGATAAGCCTTGCATGGGTTGTTGATACATTGGTGGTTCTGGGGTTGCAGGTATCAAAATGGCCTCACTTTCGATCCTGAGTGGTGCTTTACCCATCAACCGTTTAGGAACTACCCTGATATCACCATTTAAGGTCGCATAGCTTTTTAGCAGAGCGTCTGAAATTTCAGATGTTGATACCTGCTTTCGAAGCAAAGTGCCATCTCGCTTTTCGATGTCGCAATAAGGATACGACTGTAGCACATTTATAGCTGCTGAAATATCCATACTACTTACGTTTTTTACGCCTATTTATCCTTGGTACACCAGGTAAGAGTGCGGTTCTTGCATTCCGTTTAACAAAGCTTTTAGCCCTGCTAAAAAAGCCTCGTTTTTTCCTTTTTGGAGTGGTGGCGGTTGTTGATACTACTGAAGGTTGGCGCGTTGAAATTTTGCGCGTTTTTACTGCTCTTCTTTTGGGTGGTGCGACCTGTAGAGGAGTAATGCTAGCTGCTGCTTGAGGGATTGGCGCACGTCGATTTTTCACCCTCTTTCTAGGTGTTGGTGCCACCTGAAGGGGAGTGATGCTAGCCCTCGCTGCTTGAGGGATTGCCGCACGTCGATTTGTTACAGTTCCCCTTTGTGATGTCGGGCGAGGAGGGGTGATACTAGCAGGAGCAATCGCATTTCTAATCCGTTGTCGACTTGATGCCTGCTTTGCACCAGGTCGGCTGGCATTAGATGGCGCTTGTTTTTTACCTGAATCATTAACATAAATGTTTATGTCTCCAATGTTCATATTTACGTCCTTTAAAAAATTTTAATTTCAAGCAAAAATTTATTTCGAAGAAATTCGTTAGAACCCTGATAGACAAATGTTATATACCCATTTCCTCGACTAATTGCGAACGAATTGTTAGCTAGCAATCCGTTTAAGTAAATCGCGATATCTGCGTTTTGACTGCTTAGTTTTACCTGCCCGTCAAGCATTGTAGCGTTTAAAATAAAAGCGGGGTTTGACCTCATCTTTGTAAAACCTTCGAACGGGGACGTACGAAGGTCGATGTAAGTCTCGGCCACCTTGTCTTTGTATGTTACTACTCCAAAATTCATTTTAGTTGCTTCCCACTGCGTCAGCGAAGATTTTTGATGCTTTTGTTAGGCGGTTGTAAACAATCGATACATAATCGGTTAACGAAGGGTCGCTTTTCTTTGCAAAATCAATATGGAGCTGTACTTTAGAGTTGTAGACGGTATTAGCCCCTGCATCAAAGCTGATTGTTTGTCCTGGCTTTAACCGTATTTTACTATCGCCAAAACTCATTGTTGCGTCGTTGGTGCCTTCGTTGTACAACGTAAAGACTGTTACACTTTCCAGCGAAACGATTGTGTACTTATCAATCATTTCTATGACAGGTTGTACGCGATGCATATTTTACTAAAAAGTTGATTTACTACGTTTTGAATATACAGCGGTTGCGCACACTTGATAGTAAACAACCTCTGCGCCTACAGAATTGGGTTCGGGTGAAAAGGTAAAATTGATCTTGATGTCATTGTCAAAACCTTTGACACCCTCAATGGAGATAAATCGACGTTCGAACTCAACCTCTTTTGAATGTTTAAGCAACTCGAAAGGAGTCTGAGGCATTAACACACGCCCACTCGCTTCAACGACGGAAATCATTGCAGTGCCGTTATATGCAGTCTCATTCGGATAGTACTTAGCCTCATTGTTAACTGTAATTTTTGAGGTTTTTCGTATGATGAAATTAAACCCTAGCACAGTTTCGTAGGCTGCATTTGATCTCAGCGTCAAACTTGATGTTTTTTCACTTTCGTTACTGATCGATACCAACCCCACCTCGGTTTTGGTTTCGAAAATCTTACTTGCATCTATCATATTTCACGGTTAGAAAAAAAGACGATACATGGTAGTATCGTCTTTTCTTTTACTACTTTTTAAACGTCTTTTCTTGGCGCGAACTTTATCCCATAAAGTACGACCTGTACAAAATCATCCTTACCTGCGGTAGGGTCTGATGCGTATTCAGGTGTATTCAGAAACAACTGAAGGTCTTGACCTCCATTTATCTTGATGGTTTTTTCGAGTTCTTTCGCCCATTCACTTGGCACCTTTTGGCACTTCTCGCTTGGTACTACATCCTGAATTCTCATGCGGAAGCATTCGCGACCACGAGTTTTAAGTACTAGCTCAGAATTAAGCAACCAGGCTGGAAAATCAGCTCGAATTTCTTTGTAATCAACAAGAGCAGGAGAGGTGTGAGTTGTGCCGTCAATTGCTTCTGGATCACGACCTACGCCAGTCTCTACTTTACAGGTGTAAGAGCCGTAGCGTACAATAACTGCTCGGATCAACCCTGTGGCATCGGAGGGTACAATCGTGCCTTGAAAATCCGAAATACCAACAAGCTGCTTGGTATTAGCGTTGTTTAGCGGAAATTCTCCACCCCCTGTGGTTGGCATTTTAACGCCGTGAACTAGGCTCAGCTCTTGCAAAAAGTGCGAACTTGGGTCGTAAGTACCCTTGAAGTAGATTTTAAGATTGTTGAGTAAATCTTGTGATGTTTTTCTTCTCATTTAAAAGACTCCTTTAATTATGCATAAGCGGCTTCATCGCTAGCGCCAACGCCCGCGAATGCTGCATATTCTTCTGCACCGTTTAGTTCGTAAAATTGTTGATCGTATGGTGCGCCAATGCCAGCCATAACGGGTAAATCGTAAGGGTAAGCTTCGCCGACGCCGTTGACCATGTAAACCATGCCGTTCTCATCCTGGACAATTGCGCCTACACCGCCTGCACCATCAACACCATTCAAGCCGTCGACACCCGCTAGACCTAGCTCTTTGGCAAAACTTAGCGCCCCATTGGTGACAATGCCGACGCCGACGCCTTTCATTGCTGATGATTTGGAGTTGCTTACAAGCATAAGTCCCAACAAGATGATAAGAGCACGACCTACAGTTGTGTCCAGGAAGGTGATTTTTTTGCGAGCAAAACCCGCGATTACCGCGCCGCCGACTGTTGCGGCGGCTTGTGAGGCTGCATTCCCCATGTTTTTACCGAATTCCATTTTTCATAACTCCTAATTGGATTTTGATTTGTTTTTAAAAAATAAAGCCAAGACGATTGCAACTACCGCAGCAATAACAACATATATGATATATTTCTTCTGCTTGTCATTCTGCTGTTTGCTGTCGTCTTGAACTTCGCTTAGTTGGTTTAGTATAGCCTCATTCCCTGCTGCTGTAGCAGCTGTAGCAGTTGCTGTTTTTGAGCTGGTGAGCGCTATTTGAGACGTCATTTCCTCTAACTTCTCGGATTGATCTTGAACTTTAGCAAGCTGAGCATTTAGCTTGCTGGTGATATCATCCATCTTCGCAACAAACTGCTTCGAAACGGCATCTAAACTCGTAACGACTGCTTTGTTACTTGCCTTTATATCTTTTGATATTGCCGTTTTGGTGGTATTGATGCTCGCGATGGATGCAGAGTTTGATGCTTTTATCTTACTCTCAATTCCGCTAGTGTCCACTTTTTGAGTGATAGCAGGAGCAGGAGATACGCCTGTAGAAGCACCAGGATAAGCCGCATTAAAGGCCTGCTGTACAAATGATCCTTGAGGTAGCGCGTTGTTGATTGCTGATGTTACGGGTGTTGTCGACTCTCCGCCACCCCCACCGCCGCCGCCGCTGGTAAGCGCACTAAGTAGTGTACCTGCACCAGGCGCAACCATGTTAAGGGCTGTACTAGCAATTGGTTTTACAATTTTTCCTGCAAACTTTCCGATTTTCTTGAAAAAAGAGCCAAGACCATCTACAGGCTCAACAAAACGCAAAGACTTATTACCTCTGATGTAATATGCCCCATCCAACCCTTTTAATGCCCAGGTGCCGTAAGTGGGAGAGTAAACAGCATCACTCCAAACTAAATCAGACCGAACCGCTCCTAGGCCGTTTAAATTTCGAACCGCAAAACCTGCCAGACCGTTAGTACCCATCTGCTTATCTTTTTTAAATAGATAAGGTTTTTCAGCATCGAACATCTCTAGTACAGGATCAACGGTGAAGTAGTCTCCTTTTTTATCTAGTGAGCTGGTAGCAGCCTTCGGCACGACAACGTACACATGTTGATAGCCACGATTTTTGGAATACGCGGACATGCGAAGGGAATGCTCAACCCCCAGGTTGCAAAGTAGAGTTGAAATAAAAACAGTATAACAGTCGCAGTCAACGCCGCTATGCCTATCTGCCCACGTGCGGCGGGGCGACCTGATTTGCTCTTCGTGCGGGGCGTCGAGTTTGTACTGTATGTAGTTGTAGCAGAACGACCAAATATTTTGAAGCGTTTGCTCCAGCGTGTCACCTTTGAGAACAAGCGCCAGCCTAGCCGTGTCTTTTTGGTACTTTCTGATGACAGAGGGGAGGTGTTTTTCGAGCGTATCGACGTTTTCCGCATTTGTAGATAAGATTGGGTTGGAATACTCTGGAGCGTCAAAATAGGAGTCAAACTCGCGGCCATCTTTGATTGCCCTTGCTCGACTAGCAACTACACCTACTCCGTTTAAATTTCTTACAACCATTAGAATTTGAACTCCTTTGTGATGAATTGCCCTAAAACTGTAGTTTTAACGACAATAACCGTCTTAGATTGAAATTCCTTGGTAATCACATCAACCATGCTACCCTTACTTGTCAGAACCTTAGAGGTTAAAGATCGGACGAACTTCGAAAGCGTTAGTATGCCTATCGAAATATCAGTAGTAATGGTAGTTGTCTGATTTGCTGAGATAGAAAGTTTTGAAACGGGAGAGGAGGCTAGCAGAGAGCGCGAATTATCATCTTTTATGTAGTAAACCTCAATGCGGTAGTCATCAAGCGAAACGGCTAGCTGTGACGGGTTATTTATGTCGATACCAACCCGACAAACAATACTTGTCAAATTCACGCTGCGAACTTGAAAGGATTTTAAGCCGTATGTCAGGTATCCCATAAATTTTTTGGTTGAGTTAAAGTAATACAGCATACCGAGTATTGCTGCAATGACCGCAAAAATCAACCATTTACCTTTTGTCATTTACAAAGTCCTCCTGGTTGCTGTTTTCTTTTTTGCCCTGGTGGATGTTTTTTTTGCTTTTGTAGCTTTTGGCTTAGACGTTTTAGTCTTTGTACTCGCGCTTGCTGGCGCGCTAGTGCTTTTCTTTTTTGCGCTAGCTGGCGCGCTACTTTTTTTTCTTGCGCTAGTTGGTGCGCGACTTACAGTTTCTTTTTTCATGTTTTTCTCCTAAAATTTAGTTGAAAAGGGAGTTTCGCAACGGCCTTTTTATGAATCTTGATTTCTTGATATGAGATACAATTTTAAGGAGTCAACATTTTGTCTTTCAAGATTTCTCTACATCCTTCTTTATTGTTGTTTATTTTTCTTCATTTTTCGTTATTTTTCTTCATTCGGAGCTAGCTTTTTAACACTCAAAACGCTATTTTTCCACAATCTTTTATTTTAAATCTTAGAGTAAATGGAAGGCTTACAGATGTTAACTAAAAAAGAGCTGGCTAACGCGTACGGTATACACCCGCAAACGATGAGCTCACGGCTAAAGGAACTTGGAATAACAGGAAAGCAGCGTATTAAACCAAAGGATTTGGAGAAGATATACGAAGAGCTAGGAAAACCTAAGAGTGAGGGTTTAAAATCATAACTTTAATATACATTAAATCAACATTATATATCTATCTGTAATTGTAAAGCGTTGAAAAGTAATGTATTAATATGTTTGTTTTGTTGTATGTGGTAAATTATCAACGTTTTATAAAATTACAAATATATAGTTTGTTTATATTCAGTATTTTGCAAAATACAGAGGAGGAAGCCTATTGGCTTCCTCCTTGTGAATACTATACAAAAACCTAAAAAGTTGCTTCTCCCGAATAAACTTTTTACTCTACAGTGCCATAGTTTGTTCTAACTCTAACAGATTGCCTGTTGTGCTTTTTCTAAATTTTACCTGTTTCTCTTCTAATCCAATTTTTATAACCACAACCTGTTCTTCATTTTTAGCGTGTTGTAGGATAGATATTAGAAAGTCGCAGCAGTTTAGCTCTAATGATGTAAGAAAGGGTAATAGCCGTCTAACTTCTCTAACGGTCTCCCTCCTTTTTCTGAAATCTGCGTGTGATCTTAGCAGGTTAAACGAAAAATCAACAATGATTTTTTTGCCTTCATTTGTGATGTTTACATCCGCTTTCAATTTAATGGGTCGATGCCATTGAAAAGCACAAGTAACTTCACTTAAAATACCATTAAGGCCCATCCCATACTGATTTTTTTATAAAGCTACGACTTTGAAAATTGCTTGTCAATTATATTTGACATCTAGATGTGTGAAATTTTGCAAAATGGTTTTGTTTTCGAATAATTTAGTTTGAGTATAAATAGCCGCAAGGAATCAACCAATTTATTCAACTTATGTTTTAATGAGAAAACATTAACATGAAATTGAACTACAAGTTTCTTTTCGATGCAATTGAATATTCAACCGCTCATCCTAAGGTATTTGCTGCTGTAAAAGAAGAAAGCGATGGTTCTCCAGTGATTGTTAAATCAATTAAGGCTGAAATATCGGAGTGTAGCCTGCAAATTTATCTTAAAATATTCATAACGTATCACAACTCAGTTGACAAAGAGCTGAAGAGTTTAGAAATTGACATTTCGTATGATAGGGAAGAATTATTTGAGTTGACTAAAATTCAGAAAATGACCATGTCTACATAAATATTATAGGAATGTAGTGCTCTTTGTTGGGGGAGCTTCTTCGGGAGCTCCCTTTAATAAAATAAAAATTGAATCGTGATGATTAAAATGGATGAACCTGAAATATTATTACGTAGTGCAATTGATGAAACGTTGAAGCATCGCGATGTAATTAAGTTTATCAATGCTTGGAGTAATAATCCTATACTGAGGATTAGCAGCGTAGAAGTTATACCTAGCTACATGCCTGAGAATCTTTATGTGGATTTTTACTTTAAGTATCAAAATATTGACAAAACTACCGATGAAATTTTTTTGATCTCTGTGGCCTGGAATGGAGAACGTGGGTGTCGGGTGCTAAAAGGAGAATGCAATATTTGATCTGATGGCTATTAAAAAACATAATACTCCTTCTTAACCACTCAATTGCATTGTTGTTTTAGTTGGTAAACCCTAAGGCTGTTGTTTTTTGTTTGCAACCAAGGTTGTGGAGAATTTGCTCAGCTGTATGGCAACCTTGCTGAAGGTTGCCATACTTTTTGCAGAATAGGACTGTTGGTCACCAAAAATGAAAGAAAAAGCGCATTGTATTAAATACAACGCGCTTTTAGTATGGGCAGTGTTAGAATTACGGCGAGCAAAATTAATTTTTTATCCGATTCAAGAATGCATCAAGTTTGTCTTTTGTGACAGTAAAAGGAGGCCTGACTTCGCGCCAAACAATCTCTGGGTATAATTTTTCAAACTTCTCAATTGCGATATCACAATTTTTACTTTCTACGTCGATGAGTTTAAATGATAGTTTGCCATCGACACCTTTATAATCGAAGTGATAAACGTAAATGATGTCTTGATCTTTATTATTTTCCATTTTGTTCTATTTGTTTTGAAGGTTTTACCTTTAATTTTTTCGTGCGCAAAATACGCTCTTTTCTTTCATTCTGGTACGTTGATTCATGCTAAAAAGCCTCGCCACGTTCAATTTCTTCTCGAAGCATTTTTTGAAGCGGTGGCAATATTTGTTCAGCAAATCTTTCACATGCCTTTTCGCATTTTTTACCATAAAGGATGTAAGCCATTCCAGTATAAAGTTTTGAACCAAAATACTGTGTATTTAAGCTGCAAATAAATTCTCTGAAATCTTTACCGTGACTTCTCCATGCATAGGATAGGTTTCCGTAGTCTGTTACCGATGCAAATAGTCCATCGCTGGTTAGAACTATTTGGCCTAACCATTCTCCGTTATCTCCCCTGAGGGTGTAATTTTTCGATCTTATTTCTGACATATCACTTATTTTTGAAATCTTTTAGTACTACTCCTTTTTTGTCAAAATAGGTTATCTTCCAATTTGGATGACAATTATGCGTTTGTCCTTTCCATTTACCGTCTGTAAATAATACATTCAGATTTGCCGAACTATTATGACCAGTAATCACGCCTTTATTGCCATCAACTTCCACAACCATACCACAGTAAGCAAACTCTATCCCTCTATACTTTGCATTGCGCTTAAAATCTTCTGAAGTATAAACACTTCCAGCACATTTACATCTTATAGACAAATAACAATCTCCATAGCAATCATCGAGATAAATTAGAAACTGACTTTTAGCATGTCCATAAGAGGTTGCGTTAAATGATGTCCAATGTTCTCCATCTATTGAGCAGATATACGATTTTAGTTCACCTTGTTTTTTCATGCTAGGAAGCGTTAGAATTCTGATATTATTAAATGTTGACCATCAAGTTTTAATGTTCTATCGCAAGAAGGACACACTCCTGAAAATGATTTGATGCCCCAGAATACCTTTGCCAATATCACATCTCTTTGACCGCAGCTACAATCACAATAGGCGTAATCGTAAAATAGAGTCACAATGACTTTTTCGCTTGCTGAAACTAATTTTTGCATAACTTTGAAGTGTATTATTCAGAAAACTTTGTTTTTAAGCCCATTCGTGCCGCGGGAACGGCTACGAATGGGTTTCTTTTTACTCTTTTAGTTTATTCTCTTCTTCAATGAAGGCGTTTACCCCCTCCTGAAGCGTCTTTTTACGCGTTAGAACGCGCTCCTGGTACGCGATTACAAAAGGCAGATGCGCGTTATTTACTTCAAATAGCGCCAGAAATCCGCTACGAAGCCGCTCAACACGATCCGACATTGTAGGCTTGAGGCTCATTGACTGTGATTATTACGCTATTTACGGATAAAACGACCTGTGTTTGTGCCGCAAACTCTGCTTCTGTTTCGCTGGCTCCCGCTGCTAAGAGGTCGGCCTTTGCGACATCTTTATCGTTAGACATTCGATCCAGCAGGGTGTTTAAGCTGGACATTGCGGGGTCTGTAAATTTTTTACCACTAAGAAATGCGACTACAAGCATTGCTTTTACTTTTTCGCTATCAAGAGCTTCTGTGTAGCTCATCTTTTTGGGTATTCCCTTTTTCTTTGCCATGTCAAGACCCTTTTACTTTGTGAAACATGAATAAGACTGTTTTTGAAGCTTCAAACTCCTTTGTTTCCGTTGAAAGGTTACACCTGGCATCGCATTGTTGGTATGTTGCTGAAACGTAATCAAGAGGAATGCCTTTTACTGTTTTTCGAAAGAAGCCTGTTATCGTGTAGGCTATTCTGTCGCGCATCCCAAAGCCTGAGATGCAAAAAACATCGTCTACTTGTAATTTGCAAAGAGGGGTTGGAGTAAACCTAGCCCGTGGCTTTGCATTTACTTCTGAAGTTGTTGTATTCATAAAAGAAACTTTGTTTGTTGTGGTTTAAATTGCTTCTGAGTCGAAGTATAGCTTGTAGTAGTTACGTTTACTTTCGACGTCAAACCCGCGCTCGATACGCGAGTGATCTCCGTGTAGGTAGATGTGAAAGTTTTTATCCAGCTTTATGACACTCTTGAACTTTTTAGCCGCATTTTTAGCCGCTTTGCGATCTATCGCAAATGATTTATCAAGATTTATAGCATTGCTCGCCTGGTAGTGATCTTTATATTCCTTGAAGGTGTCTATTATTTCAGGTTGTTCTAAAACTTCAGACATGAAGGCTTCTTCTTCAAAGTTTTCATTTTTTCTGAAAAAATCAGTAGTCTTATTGAGCATGACCGCCTGATCTATTGACTCTACATCGTTATCTCCATTAAAAACGTTAGTCACAAATGAGCGCACGATAGTCATATAGTTCAAGGTTTTGTATCTGCTATCATCAAGATGGGTGATGTTCAAAAAATCGTTGTACCAAAAATCGGCTTCAGAGTTGTTTGCGGCCAAAACCTTGTAGCCATCATCGGCACTAGTCTCTAAGATTAGGCATGCTTTATCCAACTTGTTGATGTTAATGCCTACTTCTGCATCAATATCTAAACCACCGTCACAATCCCTTATTTTTAAGAATGTTTCAGTACTTTCAGACTTAAAAATACCTATCGCATTGCAAATTTCTCCATCGCAAATAATGTCTTTAAACTTGGCAATGTATAACTCCCCGTTTTTTATCTTAGGATGTTGAGACACCTCCTGGAGATATTCTGCAATCCCGATGCTAATTGTTGCAAAGCCTCCTTTCTCAAATATCAATTTTACAGCACCATAAACGAAATTTAGAGACAAATCGCTTTGATGGCTAAACCTGTAGTAGATGGTATTTCTGAACTGGCTAAGCAAGTAGTGCATTAAAATAGAGGCTTTAAAGTCATCTTCAGGTAAGGAGATTGGGCTTTTGCTTAGTTTTACTTCTCCCATTGATGGATTACCAACCTTGTGGATAATCAACTTTTCAATTCTTGCTTCAGTTAATTCAATCATAATTTTGTTTTTAAGTGTTTTGCTTTTTGTTTACTTCGTGGTTTGAAACTATTTAATACATCTGACATGAAACTTGAAATTGGTAAGTGCTACGCCTTCTTCTACGGAGAAAGAAAAAAAATCGAAACTTTTTTCTTTATTGGAGGAGAATCTGCTATCTGCTATGATATCGAACGTGTTACTCTGATTTCTTTTATGGAACTATTCCAAGAGCATGTTCTTGCCTATTGGGAGTTAGAACCTTCTAATGAAAAGAAACAAGAGTTGCTCAGAAGGCTGAAAGCGCATCAACTCGATTAAGATTCTTCCCAAATCTCATTAAAGTCAATAAACACCTGCGCCCATTCCTCGCTTACTTGGTTTAATACTATTGAGTTTGCATGTACTTTGAGTAAGGCTGTGAGCTTAGGCCGTTTTACGTACACTACCTCCAAACTTTCAATGGCTTCTTTGAATGTGCTGGCATCAAAATCTTTGAGTAAATCATCTACCTTAACCAGCAGAGATAGAGGCGTTCTTTTAAGATTTCCGTTCTTGTCATTGAATAATGACAACTTAACTTCATCCTTAAAGTGGTAGGGGGTTAGTGCTACTTTCTTTTCCATTGGAACTTTTTTTTGAGTTTAAATATTTTTCAGTTGTGTCTTATTCTCGCGGAGCACCAGCTCCTCGTCGGTAAGAGGCTTACCGCGCTATCTGCGTACCGCCAGCACTATCTGGGCGCGGGTAGCGCGCTGCTTGGCTGCGCTCCTTTGACTGCTGGATGCGCGCCTCCACCTTTTGCACGTATGGCTCCAACCTGACCTGTAACTTTAGGAAATCTTCTTCACTACCTTCTAGCAACTCATCGGGGGCAATCCCTGCTAGGTAGCATGCTGCGGCCATCACGCCAACCACTCCACGCTGATGGGCAATCATTCCACGGCTAGTAAGTTTCGAGCAGCTGAGCTTTACCGCCCACGCCGAACCTTTAGCAATAGGGTCGTTACCGTTTACCGCGTTAGCAAACATTCGATTGTAGTCTTTTTTTGTGGATTCAAAATTTAAGTTACTACCCTGAGGGAGGTGTTGACGAGCTTCGCGGTTGAGCGCAATAAGAATGTTCTGAAACGTGATCCGCTTGGTTTCGTTTAGTTCCTCATATTCGCCGTTAATAATTCCTTTGAAGCAGCGTCCTATAAAACCAACAGGAATGGTCCTATACTGCGTTTTTTCGCGCAATTCGGCTATAAATTCTAGGCTGTCTGTTGGTGCATCAAAATTCTTTCTTCCACACTTCTGGTAGAGATCAGTAAGTTTTGCAGTAAACCAAGGAATAAGTTCCCTGTTGGAAACATCGCCAAATCTGCGGTTTGGGTCTAAGAAGATTTCTTTCATATTGTTGTAATTTTGGGAGTTAACTCAAGTTTTGACCTAGACGAGTTTCGTCATCTTGCAGCAATTTGCTTAATATGGAGGACTGTCGCCCTGGTGTCGCTTCTATGTTTTGAGCGCGCGGCTCGGGAAATTCTTTTTTTTGCGAAGCAACTTTGCGCGCCCAATTGCTGAAGTGGCTTTTAAAGTCTCTTTCGCTCTTTTTTGATACTCCAATTGTGTGAAGATGGTCTGAGAAGTCCGCAACCAATATTCTAACAGTTTGAACGTCGATGCCCAACCGCCTAGACACTGCTTCAACCCAAGGCTGGTTTTGAATCACAATATCCTTTACCTCATCAACGAAAAACAGCGACGCAGAGCGCTTGCTTGTATTGTCGTTATTCTTATTTACATTATTTACATTATTATCTTTATTATGTTGTAGCCCCTCAGTTAGCCCCTCAGTTAGCCCCTCAGTTAGCCCCTCAGTTAGTCCTTCAGTTAGTCCCTCAGTTAGTCCTTCAGTTAGTCCTTTAGTTAGTCCCTCAGTTAGTCCCTCAGTTAGCCCCTCAGTTAGTCCTTCAGTTAGTCCTTCAGTTAGTCCTTTAGTTAGTCCCTCAGTTAGTCCCTCAGTTAGCCCTATAGTTTGGTATTTGTCATAATTACAGATTGTTAACCTAGTCGTATATTTTATTCCCTCTATGGTTATCATTTTTTCCCGTTTGAGTAGATTTAAAAATATTTTGACTTTTTTTTCAGACCAATTAAAAAGAGACGAGTAGGTTTTTATAGAATTAACTAGTTGCCCTCTTTTGCATTCTATTAGTTGCCCTTTTATGTAAACTTTCTTGTCAGAATAATTTGCCTCAGAGATTAACACAAGCCACGCTTCTAAAGAAGTTAGTGCTCTCCCTCTCTCAAATAACCAATGATTGAAAATTTTTCGATGTATTGATATATATCCGTTGGAGATCATACTTACCTCCTTTCATTTTTGCCCTTGTTTATAATGCTTTCGCTTAAAATGTTATCATTCTTGATGGTTAGAATTAGGACATCAAGTGTTTTTGAGATATTCGGGATATCATCTGAAATTGGGTGATGGATGGATAATTGTTTTGACACATCTTCTAAGAAAGAGTAAGATTGTTCACTTATCCTGCATGAAAATTGCTTTTTCTTCATAAGATAACTATATTTGTTGTATCACATCTGTAATACAGAAGCAATATTACAATAGGTTATATAAATAACCAAATGTTTTATATTGCATTAGTGTTAATATTTGTTTTATTTGAATTAATCTTGATATGAAAGGCTTTGAAACGTTTGGAGAAAGAGCGAAATATTTAATGCGGGTATCTGGGGTTAAGATTGAAGACATTTCGCTCATTATACGCAAATCTCAACCTGCAATTTCATCTTATCTTACAGGAAGGACTTATCCTTCAGAGGATTTTTTTCTTGCAATAGAGCAGTTAATCCCAAATGCAAATTTTAATTGGTTAATAAAAGGGAAGGGTGAACCTTTCCTGGAGGGTAGTGCTGTTCTTACGACGGATAAAGAGGTGAAACTCCGTGATGAAATTGAAGATTTGAAAAATACACAAGCACAATTGTTGAAAGCTGTGAGTGCCCTTTCGTCTATAGTGCCGAGTCAGGTAGCAAAAGAGCAGCCTCGGTCTTTTAAAATGGGCGTTCATGTTTCAGGCCTTCGTATACATGATTTGATTGAAAAATATACGATGGCATGTACGCCCCTCGCTGTAGAAACAGCAAGAGCCTGAGAAGTTGGGCTGTAGGTTAAGCTCCGAATTAATCTATAGTTTTATTGTGAAATTTTGTGTGACCGTTTGAAATTCTTTAATTTGCACCAAAATTTTTGGTGGTATTCTGTACAACTTATTATTATGCAAGAAAATCTCGTTATTGTTGAGTCGCCTGCAAAGGCAAAAACGATTGAAAAATTTCTCGGAGAAAATTTTTTGGTCAAGTCTAGTTATGGCCATATTAGGGATCTTTCGAAGAAAAATCTCGGGATTGACATCGAGCATAACTTTCTACCAGAGTATATTATCTCTGAGGATAAGACAAAGGTTGTTCAGGAGCTCCGGAGTTTGGTAAAAAAGGCTAAAACGGTTTGGCTCGCTTCCGATGAAGACCGTGAGGGGGAAGCCATCGCTTGGCACCTTTCCGAAGTTCTAGGGTTAGATCCCCAAAAAACAAATCGAATTGTTTTTCATGAGATCACCAAGGAAGCCATACAGAAAGCCATCAAAACGCCACGTACAGTAGACCTAAATCTTGTAAATGCCCAGCAAGCCCGTCGAATTTTAGATAGGTTGGTGGGCTTTGAACTTTCTCCCCTTTTGTGGAAGAAGGTTAAGCCTTCGCTTTCGGCAGGTCGTGTACAGTCGGTGGCTGTTCGGTTGATTGTTGAGCGCGAACGGGAGATTATGAACTTTGTTCAGACCTCTGCCTTTAAGGTGACAGGCCTATTTGAACCCAACTCGAAGGAGTACCATCTAAAGGCGGAACTTGATAAGCGTTTTGAGGATAAGGTTCAGGCGAAGAAGTTTCTGGAGGGTTGTATTGGTGCGCAATTTGCTATTTCTAACGTGGAAAAGCGTCCAGGAAAGCGTACTCCTGCAGCTCCTTTTACGACTTCCACCTTGCAGCAGGAAGCTGGGCGTAAACTTGGCTACTCTGTTAGCCAAACAATGACTATTGCGCAGAAGCTGTATGAGGCGGGTTTGATAACCTACATGCGTACCGACTCTGTTAACCTTTCCGCGTCTGCTGTTAATGCTGCTGAAAAGGCCATTATTGCCATGTATGGTGCCGAATATCATTGCAGAAGGCAGCATAAGACAAAGGCAAAAGGGGCGCAAGAAGCGCACGAAGCCATTCGTCCAACGTACATAGAAAATCCAACAATAGACGGCACACCCCAAGAGAAACGGTTGTATGAGCTTATTTGGAAGCGCACGATTGCATCGCAAATGAGTGAAGCGATTACCGAAAAAACCACCATCACGATATCGGCTACCACCGTTAAGGAAAAATTTATCGCTGCAGGCGAAATTGTTAAGTTTGATGGTTTCCTGAAAGTTTACAAGGAATCTGCTGATGATGAAAACGCTGATGATGATGCCGAAGTTCTTCTTCCTCCAATTAAGGTAGGTGAGCATCAAAATGCGGTTGAGATTGTAGCCGTTCAAAGATATGCTCAAAAGCCACCTCGCTATGCGGAGTCTAGCTTGGTGAAAAAAATGGAGGAGTTGGGAATTGGACGTCCTTCTACTTATGCACCAACCATATCTACCATTATAAATAGGGGGTATGTAATAAAAGAGGATCGTGCTGGTTTTGAACGTGCATTTGATACTATTACTTTAAAGAAAGATACCATAACAGAAAAGACTGCTAAGGAAAATTATGGGGCAGAAAAGTCAAAACTTTTTCCTAGCGATATCGGAATACTTGTGACCGATTTCTTAACGGAGCATTTTGGTAGTATTATGAACTACGACTTTACGGCTCGGGTAGAGAAAGATTTCGATATTATAGCAGAAGGTAGCCTAAAGTGGGAGGAGATGATTAGAGAGTTTTACTCACCTTTCCATAAGGATGTGGCGGAGACAATGGAAACTTCGAAACCTTCAAAGGGGGAGAAGGTGCTTGGTACAGATCCTAAAACAGGTAAAACAATAACCGTACGTATTGGGCGTTTCGGCCCTATTGCACAACTGGGGAATAGCGACGAGGAGCCTACCTATGCTGGTTTGCAGAAGGGGCAGCTTATCGAAACTATTACGCTAGAAGAAGCTCTGAAATTATTTGAATATCCTCGTAACCTAGGAGAGTTCGAAGAGAAACCTGTTCAGGTAGGAATTGGACGATTTGGACCATACGTGAAGCACGCAAGTAAGTATGTTTCTATTCCAAAAACAGACAGCCCTGGAGAAATCCATCTAGAACGTGCTATAGAGCTAATAGAAGCAAAACGTAAGCAAGATCTGGAAAAGTTTATTAAAACCTTCGAAGAGGAGCCTACTTTGCAGGTGTTAAATGGTCGTTTTGGACCCTATATTTCGTTTGATGGGGCTAACTACAAGATTCCAAAAACGACCGATCCTAAAAGTTTGACCTTGGAAGATTGCCGTAAGCTGATAGAAGAGCAGGCATCTACAGTAAAAAGGCCAAAGGCAAAGGCTGGTGCAAAAAAATCGGCCACTGCAAAAACTACAACCAAAAAGGCTGCCACGACAAAAACTAAGGCTGCAACAACAAAGAAGGCCGCAACAAAGAAGACAAAATGATTATAGCAGAGCATCTTGTTCCATTCGATAAATCCTACGTTTCTGATCTCGTACTAAAGGGTTCTGTTGCGGATATCGCTCACTTTTGTAAAGCAGAGGAGCGCATTGAGTCTTTGACAGCAGGTACTGTTGCGATTTTGTTTGCTGAACAAGAGTGCTCGTTAGGATATGATGAGCAGCTGCTTTCTGCTCTTGGCCAGCTGTTTCCTACATGGGATACGCTCAAGGTGGCTATTCTTGGACGCTTGATAACCTCCTCTAATGAAGATTACAATTATACTTCGTTTGTGGAGCTGCTGAACGAACTTTTGAGATGCGGGCATTACCCCGTTGTATTTAGCAGCAACAGAAAGTATGGGGAGCTCGCTTGCCAAATCCTCCAGAATGCAGGAAACTTAAATCTTGCTTCAATAACCCCAACTTTGGGGTTTTCTGCAGGTTTTCGGGATGCAGATGTGGTTGGTGCACTAAGTTGCATAAGCTTTCAACCGCACGATTCCATTTCGGCAATAGCCACTCAAAGCTACTTCTCTGATGATACGTTTGTCCGAAAATACGAGAATCTCTACTTTCAGCATATTCGGTTAGGCCACCTTCGGGAGTCTATTCGTTTTGCAGAACCTCCATTGCGTGACGCAAACTTACTTTTGGTAGACGCTTCTTCAGTTCGATTTTCTGATTTTTCGTCATCGGCATATATTTCACCTAATGGTCTTTATGCAGAGGAGATTTGTCAGCTGATGCGTTATGCCGGTTTTTCGGATAACCTGTCGATGGTTTTTTTCGGAGGTTTTGACCCGGTAAAGCTAAAAGACTCTCCTGTTGATATAATGCTTATGGGGCAAGGCGTTTGGCATCTACTAGATGGTCTTGCGCACCGGCGTGTGGAAAAGGTTGGGGTGACGAATTTCCCTTCCAAGCAGTTTTTTGTAGACCTGGGAGAGCAGGAACCGCTAACGTTAAAATTTTTGCGTAGCGATGTTACCGGACGTTGGTGGCTTTTTATTCCATCCCCTTCGGGTGGCGGGCGTTGGATTGCCTGCGACGCTGAGGATTATGATAATGCGAAGCACCACGAAATGCCACTACGGTGGATTTCGGTGTACAAAACGGAACGGTAGCTTATGCCAATAAATGGGGGGTATCCTCAATTTTTTTTAAAATAAAGAATTTGTTTTTCTGTTAATTTGTTTGAAAGCTAGATTTTTCCTTATTTTACCTTCCAACAAAAAAGAGTTTAATGAGAAGTTTAGTGGGAAAGATTGGCTGTGCTGTTTTACTCTCGTTGTGCTGGGTAAATTCTTATGGACAACAGGATTCACAAAGTTCCCAATACATGTTTTTGCCCGTTTTATACAATCCTGGGGCTGTTGGAAGTGATGATCTAGCGCATGTTTTTGGTGACGCTCGGCTGCATCAACAGGGGTTAGAAGGAGAGGGGCGCACAACCTCTGCAGGATTTAACTTTCCTTTTAACATATCTAAATTGAAAAACGGCTTTGGAATATTGGTTTCAGATGATAAATTTGCCTTTAGTAAAAATTTGACTGTAAAGGGCAATTACGCTATACAGTTAAAGCTGGATGATAAGGGAATAAACAAGCTAGGTGTTGGACTTGGCTTTGGAGTAGTAAATGGGGTGTTTGACAAATCTTCGGGTTCTTCTGTAAAAGCACAGTTGAATTATTTAGATCAGGGTAAGTTTACATCAACATCTTTTGATTTAGGGGTTGGTTTATACTTTACGAGTAGCAGGTTGTATTGTGGAGTAGCTGTAAACCACTTAACAAGCCCCAAAGTTCCGGTAGGATCTGATAAAGTGTCGCTAAAACCTACACTTTATGTGAATTCAGGATACGCACTTCCTATTTCAGAATCAAAATTCTCCTTTTCTCCATCATTTTTGGTACAAACAGAATTTGTGGCCACGCATTTGGCGCTATCAGGTGTGTTCGACTACAACCAAGTTATATGGCTTGGGGCAGGATATCGGTTAAGCGATGGAGTTACTGCCCTAGCTGGTTTTAAGTTCTTTAAAAGTTTACAGGTGGGCTATTCTTACGACTACTTGACCTCTAAGTTGGGAAAGTACTCGGATGGATCGCATGAGTTGTTTTTAAAGTACTCCTTTTCTTTAAAAAGGGATAAAACTCCATCACGATACAAAAGCATAAGGTTTTTGTAGTTATTTTGTTATTTTAACGATTGTTTTTATAGCGTTATAAAGTTGTACCTATGAGAAGATGTTTCCAGTTGTGTGCCCTCGTTGCTCTTTTGAGTAGTTGTGGCCCTAATATGGGTGGTGAATTGGTTGGTGTGGATGGAAGAAGGGCCACTCCAGAGACTCCTCCGTTTGGGATGGTGTTTGTTCCTGATGGATCGTATACGCAAGGTGTTGGTGACGAGGATGTTTCTTACGCTATGACGGCAACCTCTAAAACAATTACTGTTGAGGGGTTTTGGATGGATCAAACGGAGATTACAAATAACGAGTACCGTCAGTTTGTGAACTACGTTATCGATTCTATTTCTAAAAAAATGCTGATTGATGGAGGGATGGACGAGTTCGGAATTTCAGAAGACGAATTTGGCAACCCTGTAGAGCCACCAGTAATTAATAAAAAGGCAAGAATTGACCCTCGAAGTGAAGATCAAAAGGAGATTTTGAAGGATCTTTACTACCAAGGCGATGAAACTTTCTACCGTCGTAAGGAGGTGGATACGCGCAAGCTGAACTACGAATTTTACTGGTACGACTTTACTCAAGCTGCTAATAAGAAGAATAGGTACAACTTCGAGAAACAAAAATATGAAGGGAATATCACCAAACTTGATGGCAAGAAGGAGCCTATCCGTAATCGTGGCTCTTTTATCATGCGTGATGTGGTAAATGTTTATCCTGATACGCTTTGTTGGATTGCAGACTTCTCTTACTCTTATAACGAACCATGGACTGCCACCTACTTTTGGCAACCTCAGTACGATGAGTACCCTGTTGTTGGGGTTACCTGGAAGCAAGCTTTTGCATTTTGTAAGTGGAGAACCAATCTTCTTTGGGATTTCTTGACTGAAAATGGTGAATCTCCTGTTCATGAGTACCGCCTTCCAACCTCGGCAGAATGGGAGTATGCCGCTCGTGGAGGATTAAAACTCAATATGTATCCTTGGGGAAATAACTACACCCGTAATAAATCTGGTTGTTTTATTGCCAACTTTAAGCCATTGAGGGGGAATTATTCCGATGACGGTGGTGTAAAAACAATTGCTGTAGGAACGTATGATCCTAATGACTATGGGCTTTACGATATGGCTGGTAACGTTGCCGAGTGGACTAGCGATGCTTTTGATGAAAGTTCGTATTCGCTTACGCATGACTTGAATCCAAGTTACCAGTACAACGCTAAACCAACCGATAAGCCTGCTCGTAAGCGTAAGGTGGTTCGTGGAGGTTCTTGGAAAGATGTTCACTATTTCCTACAGTGCTCTGTTCCTACTTACGAATATCAAGATACTGCAAGATCATATATAGGTTTCCGTTGTGTTAGGTCGTTGATGGGGGGTAAATAAAAAATTCGAGACTATGAAAGGGAAGTTAGATTTTGTACAGACGGAAGGTTGGAAAAATTTTATGGCCAAATTATATGGGTGGGGTGCATCCATGGTAATTATAGGTGCTCTTTTCAAGTTACAGCACTGGCCAGGAGCTGGCCCTATGCTTGTAATAGGAATGGGTATTGAGGCTATAATCTTCTTCTTTTCAGCTTTCGAGCCTGTGCACGAGGAGTATGATTGGAAGTTGGTATTCCCAGAATTAGCGATTAAAGACGAGGAAGCTCTTGAGCGGATTCGTGAAGAACGAAAAAGAGAGAAGGAATTGAAATTTGGAGCCGCAGCCCCTTCTGGAAATGGAGGCAGCGTTAATATTCCAAATCTAAACATAAACATTGATCAAGATTCTATAAATAAAGTCAATCAAGGGTTGGGTAGTTTGGCTGAGGCTGCAAGTAAGATTGCAGATATGACAACGATAACCTTGGCAGTTGATGAGCTTTCTGGAAAACTGCAGCAAGCCTCGGCTGGGGTCGATGGATTTAACGGTCAGGTCGGCGCTTCAGGAAAGTTGCTTAGCGAGTCTGTTGGTACTTTGAGTGGCTCTTTTGTTCAGGGTGTTGATATGGTTAAGCAGGCTGGAGATGCGCTTGTTGGTGGGGTTAAGCAGGCAACAGAATCGTTGTCGCAAAGCCTAAAAGAAAGCGCGTCATCTATGACATCTCATTTTGAGAGAGCCGGATCTACGATTGAAACCTCTATAAAGGAGAGTAGTAAAGAACTTTCTGGTAAAATCTCTCAATCGGCAGATATTTTGTCTGGGTCTTTTGAAAAGATTAGCCGTCAGGTGGTGGCTGATATGGAAGCGCTAAAAGCCGGAAACGGTAATCAGCAAAAGAATTTGGAATTGCTCAATAAGAACTTGGCAACACTAAATTCAATTTACGAGCTCCAGATTCAGGAAACCGATAAGCACTTGAAAAATTCTAACGGGCTGTATCAGGGTGTTGAAGGGATGGTAAAAGATCTTCGCCTTTCGGTAGAGGAAACTCAAAAATTCCGTCAAACAATGCATACGTTAAATGCAAACATCAGCTCATTAAATGATGTATACGGTAATATGCTTTCCGCAATGCATGCAATCCAAAATAACTAATATAAACTAATTTAGAGTAGAGGTTATGGCTGGAGGAAAGCAAACGCCTAGGCAGAAGATGATTGGGATGATGTATTTGGTGTTGACAGCAATGTTAGCGTTGAATGTGTCTGCCGAGGTGCTGGAGGCTTTTGTCCTTGTTGATAAAGGCTTGAACCAAACCCTGAAGAGTTTTAGTTCAAAAAACGAAGATTACTACAATCTTATAAAATCGGCAGAAAACAATAACCCCACAAAGGCAGCAAAATGGCGCCAGAAGGCGGATATCGTTAGGGCTAAATCTGCCGAATTCTGTAAGTATATCGAGGATATAAAGCGTAAAATTGTCGAAACTTGCGACGGTAAAGATGCCGCAGCGCTTACTCCCGAAGGTATCGACGGGCACGAGGTGCAGGGAAAAAGCGACACCAGCGTTCCTGCCAACATCCTTCTTGGCCCTAGCGAGAATGGGGAGGCATACACGCTAAAAAAGAAGCTGGAACAGTATAAAAAGGATCTTCTCGCTCTTATTGGACCAGATGAAAAGTTTGGACCAACATTAACGATAGAAAATATCCTTGATACAAAAGATCCAAAGGTTACCAAGGATGGTACCAACCGTACTTGGGAAACAAGCCGATTTGAAGGCGTACCTTTAATTTCTACGCTTCCGTTGCTATCAAAATTTCAGGTAGACGTGCTAAACTGTGAGGCTATTATGCTTGACTATTTCTTTAAGCAGATAGATGCTGCAGATGTGCGCGTGAACATGTTCGAGCCTGTTCTGATTCCAGAATCTTCGTCGGTTCTTAAAGGAGAAAAGTTTAAAGCAACCCTAATGCTGGCTGCTTACGATAAGACGCAGCAACCTTTAATGACTATCAATGGGCGCTCGTTGCCTGTGGTTGATGGAAAGGCAATTTTTGAGGAGCCTGCAACCATGTTGGGAGAACGAACTCTTAAATGCCAAATTGTGGTTACAGGACCAGATGGAACAAAAACGCCATACCCTCAGGATTTTAAATATCAGGTGGTGCAGCCTATGTTTACGGTATCTCCTACTAAGATGAATGTGCTGTACCGAGGTATTGATAATCCTATGGAGTTGAGCGTATCGGGAGTTCCTTCGGAGAGGGTTGAGGTTAAGATCTCTAACGCATCTTACCGTCGATCGGCCAACGGATATTTGGTAAATCCACAGGATGGCCGGGTTTGCGAAGTGAACGTTTGGGTTAAGAATAACGGTGTTAGTAAGCTCATGGGAAGTAGCAGTTTCCGCGTAAAGCCTCTTCCAGCACCAATTCCAAAGGTTGATGGAGCGTCTGGTAAATTCATAAGCAAATCTGCGCTGATGTCTTCTTTAGGCATTAGAGCCGAAATGCCACAGGATTTTGATTTTGATTTAAGGTACGCTATTCGTTCATTTACCATTGCTAGCCGAAATAGCGAAGGATATGACGTAAACCTCTCATCGGGTAATGCTAGCTTTACAGATGAACAAAAGAGAGCATTTGCTAGTATGAAAGCTGGAAACCGTTTAACGATCACGGATGTAAAAGCGGTTGGGCCAGATGGTAAAGTTGTTGAATTACAAGATTTAGTTTATAAAATACGATAGCCATGAACATGAAGCGTTTGACCTCTGCTTTGGTCCTTGCAGTTGGCTTTTTTTGTGTTGAAGTTGCAGTTGCTCAGGACGAGGAAATTAAAAAACCAAGTCTTGTTCAGACTAGTCCATATACAAAAAGCATAACACAGGAGAGAACTTCGTTACCTTACCATGCGGTTCAGGAAGCTGACATCATGTGGTCTAAGAAGGTTTGGAGAGTAATTGATCTTAGAGAAAAGATCAACTTCCCCCTTTACTATCCTACCCAGAGAATGAGAAATAGGCACAGCCTAATTCAGGTGCTCGTGGATAGCATTAAGCACGGAGCTATTAGAGCTTACACTACCGATAATAGCGATTTTGTAGATACATTATCGTTTAAGGAAATCGCTAAGAGATTTGAGGCTGTTGATACTGTCGAAAAAAGACCTTCTTTGGAGGATGCATCCGTAATGGTTGACGTTCCTGTAAAAGGTGTTTGGAGATGGAGCGAGGTGAAGCAAGTTGAGGTGCTAGAGGAATGGTTTTTTGATAGAAGACGTTCGGTTCTTGATGTTCGAATTATTGGATTGTGTCCTATCCGCGTTTTCCACAAGATGTTAAAAACAGGTGGAGAGGAGCAGGAAGATGAGGCTGATGATAGCGAACTAAACAGAACACAGCTTTTCTGGGTTTACTACCCCGATATCAGAAACGTCCTAACTCGTACGATGGCTTTCAATGCGCGTAATCAAGGGCAGGAGTATTCGTTTGACGATATTTTCTTGAAGCGTAAATTCTCTTCTTACATCGTGAAGGAAGCCAATGTTCAAAACGATAGGCGTATCAACTCGTACACAATTGGAGGTATTCCAAATATGCTGGAATCTCAAAGGGTATACGACGAGATTATGAGCCAAGAGCAGGATATGTGGGAATATTAATCCAGATATAAAAAGAGGGCGGAAGTTTAACTTCCGCCCTCTTTTTTGTATTTAAATGAACTCTTTGCTAAGGTTTGATACGTCGGCAACGATATTCTTTACCTCCTTTTCGTTGCTTTTGGGGATTATCATTGTCGCCTGATCTGTCTGCGCTACAATGTAGTCGTTCAGTCCTTGCACAACAAGCATCTTATCCGATTTATTGCTGATAATACAGTTGCTGGTGTTGTAGGTTATGATGTTGTCTCCGATTTCCGCGTTACCTCTCCCCTTTTTGGGGCTAACTTGGAAGAGAGAAGCCCAAGATCCAACGTCGGACCACCCGAAATCTGCGCATTTTACGTAAACATTTTGGGCTTTCTCCATCACGCCAAAGTCAATCGATATCGAGCGGCAAAGGCTGTAAATATTGGCTATAAAATCCTTTTCTTTGGGCGAGTTGTAAATTCCTACACCATCTCTGAAAAGGGAGTCTATTTCGGGTAAATTTTCGGATAGCGCATTGAGTATGCTCTTTAAGTTCCAAACAAAAATTCCGGAGTTCCAGTAAAACTCTCCGCTATCAACAAATACTTTAGCCAGCTCGATGTTGGGCTTTTCGGTAAAGGTCTTTACCTTGTAGGTGTGTTCGTGCTTATCTACCTGTTCTTCCGCATTAATTTGGATGTAGCCATAGGCTGTTTCGGCTCTATTGGGGTGTATGCCAAGAGTCATTAATGCGTCGTGGTTTTCTGTATACGAGAGAGCCGACTCTACCGTTTTTAGAAACTTGCTTTCGTTTAGGATAAGGTGGTCGGCAGGAGTTACAACAATGTTGGCCTCAGGGTCAATGTTTAGCAGCTTGTAGCATGCATAGGCGATACACGGTGCGGTGTTACGCCTTATTGGCTCAAGTAAAATCTGCTCCTCTTTAAGTTCCGGAAGCTGGTTTACAAGCAGATCTCTGTACTTTTCGTTGGTAACAACGTAGATATTCTCCTTCGGAATAATCTGACAGAAACGCTCGTAGGTGCTTTGGATGAATGTTTTGCCTGTACCAAGTATGTCTAGAAACTGTTTTGGACTGGTGGATTTGCTAAGCGGCCAGAAACGGGTGCTGCTTCCACCTGCCATTATAATGCAGTAGCGGTTGGAGGCCATTGTAACGGATGTTTTGTTTCAAGACAAATGTACTAATAATATCATCGGAAAGTAAAATTGGTTTAGCGGAGAATCTTCGCTACTTTTGTAATATAACTCGAAACGGTATGAATTTCTTTGAGTCAATAGGGAGTTATACTCTTTTTGTCAGAAGGGTTGTCTCTAAACCAGAAAAATGGGGTATTTACTACAGGCGTACCCTTTTTGAGGTTGACAAGTTGGGTATTAACTCCATCGGTATTGTGATCATTATTTCCATGTTTATAGGGGCTGTAATTACCCTTCAAACGGCATATAATACAACCAATCCTTTTCTTCCAAAGTATTTAATAGGCCTAGCAGCCCGCGATTCCATTATTTTGGAGTTTAGCTCTACCATTGTTGCCCTTATTCTGGCTGGAAAGGTGGGTTCTAACATCTCGTCGGAGTTGGGTACTATGCGAATAACCGAGCAGATCGATGCGCTAGAAATTATGGGCGTAAATTCGGCGAGCTTTTTGGTGCTTCCAAAAATTGTTGCTGCCGTGTTCTTTTTTCCGATACTAACCACGCTAAGTATTTTTGTCGGAATCTTTGGTGGCTGGATGGTTGGCGAATTCACCGGTATAATCACCACCCAAGAGTATATCAAAGGGATTCAGTATTCTTTTGTTCCCTTTTATGTGACCTACAGCTTAATTAAGGCTACCGTTTTTGCCTTTCTCATCACCTCCATTTCTGCTTTTTATGGCTATAACGTAAAGGGTGGTTCGCTCGAAGTGGGACGTGCAAGTACTAAGGCGGTTGTTGTTAGCAGTATAATGGTACTCCTATTCAACCTATTATTAACCCAACTATTGCTAAAATGATTCGCTGTATAGATGTTTGTAAGTCGTTTGATGGACGTGATGTTCTGAGCCATATCAACGTCGATTTCGAAAGAGGAAAAACAAACCTAATTATAGGGCAAAGCGGTTCGGGGAAAACGGTGCTGCTAAAAAGTATGGTCGGGTTGCACGAGGTAACCTCGGGCGAAATAATGTTTGGAGATGTTAGCTTCTCCTCGCTAACGAACGACCAAAGGCGCGACGAGCGCAAAAAAATTGGAATGATATTTCAGGGTGGTGCGCTTTTCGATTTTGCTACGGTGGAGGAGAATGTACTATTTCCGTTGGATATGTTTACCAGCATGTCGCCTGCCGAGAAGCGCGAGCGCGCCAACTTTTGCCTGCAGCGTGTCAATCTGGTAAATGTCAATAAGCTTTACCCTTCGCAAATAAGTGGAGGGATGCAGAAGCGCGTTGCCATTGCACGTGCTATTGCGCTTAATCCTCGTTACCTCTTTTGCGACGAGCCCAACTCTGGCCTCGACCCAATTACGGCTGGGGTTATTGACGACCTGATTAAAGAGCTAACCGTAGAGTACGACATAACCACCATCATCAACACCCACGATATGAACTCGGTGATGCAGATTGGCGATAAGGTGGTGTTTATCTACCAAGGTAAAAAATGGTGGGAGGGGTCTCGTGAGGATATTTTAGAAAGCGAAAACCCCGAGCTGAACAACTTTGTATTTGCATCGGAAATGGCGCAAATGGTAAAGAAGTACCACAACAAGCTTAAGAGTAAGTAGGACCTACTTTACCTCTTCAAAGTCTACGTAGTCGCCAACATCCTTTTTAAACTTCTTGTCTTGACCACCCGATTGCGAGATGGTAACATCTCCCTCGTGCGATTGATCTTGGGTGTTGGTACGGCTATATTGTTGGTATTGTGCTCCTGCATTGTTTGCAAATCCTTCAAACTGCTTCTGTACTTTACGTAGGTACATTTTTAGGATTAGCTTTCCAACAAATCCTAGAACGTAAATGCCGAGTATCATAAAAAGTATAAAGGTCAAGAATCCTTCCATTGCTTTAGTATAATTAGGGGCAAATATAGCTTGTTATTGGTACAATTGCCCCTTGGTAATCGATTTGCTAAAGAAGCGTTGGAAGTTCGTTCGAAATTTCCTTGCTACTAAGCGTATTTGCTTTAAACGAAATTGCAAAAAGCGTTCCATCTGGATTGGTTACAACGTAGGTGGCGTCTTTTATGTTGTACGGATAGCCGTTGTATAGCTCTCCTTTACTATCGAAATGGTAGATGTTCTTATCGGCATCTATGACGATTATCCCTTTCGATGCTCCCCGAACTATTTGCACGTAAACAGGTTCGGAGGTGGTTTTTGCCTCGAATTTTTCTGTAAGGTCTTTAGATACGAGCTGCACAAACTTATCTCCAAGAAGTAGCAACCCTTGGCTATTATCGTTTAGGCCGTCCTTTATTTTTTGAATGTTGGTAAAGTGCGCTGTCATCTTGTCAGCCATTGGCATAAATTGGCTGTTTACCATTAGTCCCTGTTCGGGCTTAAATAGGAGCATCTTCTTGTCGATAACAAGAACTTTTCCATTTCTGATATCGAAAGAAACTCGCCTTACAAGCGACCCTTTTGAGTTAAGTATTTCGGTTCTGTTGTTTCTTCCTGTTACAATATAGTTTTGCTTGCGCATGGATGCCAGCGCAAGGTTGCTTGGCCTAAATTTTAATCGGAATAGCTTCTTGGGCTTGTCGTTGCTTCCTAGAGCCAGCATGTAAACGTTGTTGGACTTATCTACCACCAGCAGCTCGTCCGATGCCGATTTGAGCGCCTTTTGCCCAACTATTTCGGGTTTGGAGTCAAAGTTGTAGTCGTTAACTAAGGTTCCTTTGCTGTTGTAGAAAAGAATGTTGTTTTTGGATAGAATGCCAACCACTGGTTCGCCAGATATGCTGTAGGTAAAAATGGAGTCGGTGGTGTTTTTTAGCTTCTTACCCCAACGCTTGTTTAGCTTCCCGTCGTAGGCAACAAGGCTATCCTTATAGCTTAGCATTAAAAAGTTGCTGCCGTTGCTTAGCGTTAGCAGGGTATGCTTTACGGATGATTTTGGCAGTGTACGCGTAAACTGAGGCGTTTCGGTTACAACTCGTCGGCTCATGTAGCCCGATACTAGTAGGTTGCTTCCGCTGGGCGTGAGCATCATTCCCAACCCGTTCCAGCCCGCAAATGCCTTCTCTTTTGCCAGCTTTTTCACGGCATTGCCAAAGAGTAGGCTAACCATCTTTTCTGAGAAGTTGGGATTGATATACAGGGCTGCAACTCCGCTTGGTGTTATCTTGTTGCTCCAAACTTCTATTACCTGCTTGTTTTTGCGCATCGAGGCAATGGTTTGCTCGTACTGAAATAGTTTGAGCATGCGTTCGGATGCTGCCAGCGTGACCCTATCTCTTTCGAAAAGCGCGTAGGTGGGTGTTACTATCCCAAATGCTTTCCCCAGTATGGAGGAGAGGTTGCTGCTGGTAGAATCTAGCTTAAGCTTTACAATGCTATTAGCCTCAATATTTTTTAGGTGAGTTACGCTTCGTAGCTTATGTATGGTGGAGTCCGCATTTTGGGGATACAGCATTAGCACAAACCCGGTTGAGTCGTTGCGTGGATTTTTAATATGCTGTAGGATGGCCCGGTTGGGGTTGATGTCGGTAAGCACCTGCCTAATGGTGAGCTTCTTCTTATCTGTTTCGGATGCTGGGGCTATGCTGCTGGCAAATTGTTCGTATACCCGCTCTACGCAAAAGGCGGTATTCTCGGTAATCAGCGTTGGTGTCAGCAGATCTTTTTCCGACATGGTCGCCATTGATTTTCCGTAGCTGGTGTTGTCGTTGGTGGTAAGCATTCCGCTAAAAGCCAGCTCGTCGTTCCCCTGCTGGTAGTCTAGCACCAGCCAGCTGCACAGGTCGCTGGCGGCTGTTGCCCAGCAGGCCTCTTCCGAAAAGAAGTTTGCCTTTAGCCAAGGTGCTGCCTGCTTCATGCTGATGGCAATGGATGCGCTGCTGCTCGAGCTGGTAAGGTTGTAGGCCTTTTTTAGCTCCTCTTCGGCGGGGTAGCTAGCATCTAACTTTCGGATTGAGGACTCTATCACAATAAGCGATGGGCTAATGGTGGTTATGCCCTTTTCGTGCGAGAGGTAGAGCGGCGATCCGTCGGGGAAGGTGCAGGAGTAGAGTGGCTTTCCGTTGTAGTCTATCTCTCCAATCTTGAGCCTGCTTTTTTGTAGCCATGCCGCTATCGTTCGTTGGCTAAACTCCTCGTTCGAGCGCAGTATGATGAGCGGTTCCAATCTATCCTTGCCAACGGGGTGGAAGCTAATCAGCAGCGTGCTGGTAAGCATCTCCCCAAAATCGTTGTCCCGGCTAAGCCTCTCAAAAAGCTGCTTCACCTGTGGGTTCTCTAGGCGGTAAAATAGGTTCGAAGCTGTATCCGCAGAAAGAAGCTGGGCGGGGTGATTTACCCTTACAAGGGCAACGGCATCGGTGGGGATGGCCGCTAGCGCATCGGTGGTTTGATTCTTTTTGCTGTAAAAATGGATAAAAGCTCCTCCTAAGCCTGCTAGCATTACTAGCCCTAGGATAATTAGTACGACATACTTTTTTGTTGACATGGCTATAATTATTGCTTCAAAGGTAAGGTTAAGGAGTTGTTTAACTCTATGCTTTAAACATTTTATACCATAAAAATGGCATTTATTCGCCGATTTTTATCGTCCAATCCATATTTATTCCTTGTGGCAATGGCATATTTCGATTTTCTTTGTAGTAAAAGCCTTTACTATGGAGAGTACGCAGAAACCCAATATAGACGACAGCTGGTATGAGGTGCTTAAGGACGAGTTCGAGAAGGACTACTTCCGTTCGCTAAAAGAGTTTTTGGTGCAGGAGAAGAAGAGCCATGTGGTTTATCCTCCCGGACCGCAAATTTTTAATGCCTTTAACACCACCCCGTTCAACGAGGTTAAGGTGGTTATTCTTGGGCAGGATCCCTACCACGGGCCTGGTCAGGCGCACGGCCTCTGCTTCTCGGTGTCTCAAGGGGTTCAGCCTCCGCCATCGCTGGTAAATATCTTTAAGGAGATAAGCAGCGACCTGGGACTTCCACGTCCCGCTCATGGCAACCTTACTGCTTGGGCAAAGCAGGGCGTGCTGCTGCTCAACGCAACGCTAACCGTTAGGGCGCACATGGCCGGATCGCACCAGCGCAAGGGCTGGGAAACCTTTACCGACGCTGCCATCAAGGCTGTTTCCGACCATCTCTCGGGCGTGGTATTCCTGCTTTGGGGCAACTACGCCCAGGCTAAGAGCGCGCTTATCGACACCTCCAAGCATCATATCCTAAAGTCGGTGCATCCGTCGCCGCTTTCGGCCTCGCGAGGCTTTTTGGGTTGCCGCCACTTCTCTAAAACCGACGAGCTGCTGCTGGCGCAGGGTAAGCTGCCGATCGACTGGCGCCTGTAGCTCCGCACGGTAAGTCGTAACCATCTAAAACATGTAGCCATGAAGTGTAAGCCAAATCCCGATACCGTTTTTCCTGTTCCAAACTTTAGCACGGTTACCTACATAAGGCCAACCGTTAAGTCTAAAAATATTGTTGTTGGCGATTTTTCGTACTTCAGCGATGTGGACTTCGAAAAGCATGTTACCCATCACTACGACTTTTACGGCGATAAGCTTATTATTGGCAAGTTCTGCCAAATTGCCGCTGGAGTGGAGTTTGTTATGAACGGTGCCAACCACCAGATGAACGCAGCCTCCACCTTCCCGTTCTACATCTTCGAGGGCTGGGAGCAGGAAATCCCGTCTACGGATGTATTTTCGTTTAAGGGCGATACTGTGGTCGGAAACGATGTGTGGATTGGACAAAACGCAACCATACTTCCCGGAGTGCATATAGGAGACGGCGCAATTATTGGAGCCAGCAGCGTGGTGGCTTCCGATGTCGAGCCATACTCGATAGTAGCAGGCAATCCCGCAAAGCAGCTCCGAAAGCGCTTCGATTCGGAGCTAATCGCCATCCTTCTCGAGCTAAAGTGGTGGGAACTGCCCATCGAGCAGATCAATGCGCTTATCCCTACGCTTACCAGCAGCGACTTGGACGCCGTTAAGGAACAGCTGCGCCTGCTTTTAAAGAAGGGTTAGCTTGATGGTTTTCCTACTCCAAGCGGGGGCGCATAAAACAAGTTGAATCGCATTACTCTCCAAGTTTGCAAAACTCATACATCAGCGTAGCCTTCACAGCTGCGCTTTGCTTTTTTGCTACATTTGGATGGCGGGTTGCAGACCGCTACTTGGTAAGGTAGAAGCCGTAACCGAGAACAAAGTGCGAGTTTTGCGACGTTAGTCTTCGCAGAGGCTTGTGAGCTGGGATAGACTACGGCGATTGGCAAAGGAAACATTGGTGTATAAAAGGCTGCTAACCTAAATATTATTTCTTTTTCATCATTTCTTTTCAAGGATGAAAAGAAACGAAGCAAAGAAAAATCCTGTCGAGGCTTAACTCGCAGGCT
>NZ_JTLD01000122.1 GCF_000798815.1 Alistipes sp. ZOR0009
CCGCCAATCCGGCGAGGAAGGCGCCAATAAAGAAGGCCAAGAGCGATTTGCCGCCCGCCTTGGTGGGTTCGGCAGCCGTAACGGGCTCGCTGACCGTGGCGGCAGCGGCGGTATCGGCCACAGCGGTATCAGCGGCTGCGGGGGCTACGGTATCCGCTGCAGGAGTAGCTGCGGTGGCGCTAATGGTAGCACCGCTCAGCTTGGCGGAGAGCTCCGCCTCCAGGGGCACGCAGCTTCCCTCGTTGCAGCCCTGCCCCTCGATGCTCACCTTCACCTCGAAGGGCTTATCGGTTAGCGCCTTTACCTTTTGTACAAAGGTGGCCGAGCCGTTAAAAT
>NZ_JTLD01000123.1:0-243 GCF_000798815.1 Alistipes sp. ZOR0009
AGGCGTAAGCCTAAATCGTTCTACCTATTATAGTAGGGGCGTTAAGGTTCTATAAGCCGACGGTGCGAGTTAATTTCCGCCATGTTTTTTCGATTCCTTTTTTGCGCCAAAAAAGGAATGGGAAGAATTAGGTTGCGCTTGGTTGGTTGTTGTCTCGTAAATAGTTTCTTCCTCTTCATTTCTTTTTAGGAAAAAAGAAACGAAGCAAAGAAAATCCTGTCGAGGCTTAACTCGCAGGCTGCG
>NZ_JTLD01000123.1:253-414 GCF_000798815.1 Alistipes sp. ZOR0009
GCGCACTGAAGGTATCTGCATTGCTCCATGTTGTGGTTGCTCCGCCCGCTTCAAACAGAACCCTCGACGGGGATGGTGTGGCTAACGCCACCTTTACTACGGATGGAGGATTATCTCGTTATATAGCATTAGCTGCCGAAGTAGAAATTCCGCAATACAAA
>NZ_JTLD01000124.1 GCF_000798815.1 Alistipes sp. ZOR0009
TTTTTGGCGCCGACTTCGCCAACTTTATAAGCACCCACTGGCTGCCCAACCTGCTCTTCTTTGCGATCTTCATGGTTTTCGCGTTCTCCTTCTTCGGCATGTTCGAGATTACGCTGCCCAGCTGGATGATCAGCAAAACCGACTCGCAGGTGGACAAGGGCGGCTGGGGCGGCCCCTTCTTCATGGCGCTTACGCTGGTGCTGGTTTCGTTCTCGTGCACGGGGCCCATTGTAGGCTCGGTGCTGGTTCAGTCGATGGGCGGTGCGGTGCTGCTACCCGTGGTGGCGATGCTGGGCTTCTCGTTAGCCT
>NZ_JTLD01000125.1 GCF_000798815.1 Alistipes sp. ZOR0009
AAAGTTTGCCTGATATGGATGTTAGCAGCTTAGAGGTAGCTTTACACGCGTCGTTGCTAAAAGAAGCACCAGCTACCTTCGGCCACTGTCGTACAAGACGTCGCTAAGCTCCCATCCGTAAACAACCGTGGCGTTAGCCACACAGCCAACGGCGAAAATCGATGTTTGAGCAACGCTCGGTAGGTCGTTCGTGACCAAAATCGTAAACGGGAATCGTTCTGCTACCTTTTTCCATAAATCTAAGTACCTATTAGCCGACGGTGCGAGTTAATTTCCGCCCTGTTTTTTGTGCTACTTTTTTGCGCCAAAAAAGTAGCGGGAAGAAATCAGCTAAATGCTGTCGCTATCATCAGCAGCTGCGCTTTACTTTTTGCTACATTTGGATGGCGGTCGGGTGGCTGGTGCTTAGCAAGGACGAAGACACAACCGAACACGAAGTGCGAGCTCAGCGAAGCTAATCTTCG